>JAFYPG010000180.1 GCA_017547605.1 Prevotella sp. | reverse complement strand
GGGTCTCAAAGACTGGCTCACAGGGGGACGGTTCTTTTGTTGAAACGAAAGAATCGTCCCACCTGCCCATCCGTCACTTCCCATCAAGGTTAGTACTACCGTGGACACTTCTGATCTTAACTCTGTGGGGCATCATCTACTGGCTTCTCGTCACGTTTACCAATTCCAATGTACCCCTTGCCGACAGTTTCACGACGGCATTGAGCATCGTGGGTATCTGGGCGTTGGCGCATAAGTATCTGGAACAATGGTTTATCTGGATTGCTGTCGATGTGGTGACGTGTGTACTTTATTTCTATAAAGACATCCCCTTCAAGGCCAGTCTCTATGGCCTCTACGTCGTCATTGCCATCTTGGGCTGGTTTAAGTGGCGACGGATGATGATGTCTGCGTAAAAAAGAGGGATCTGACGCTTCACAGCGTCAAATCCCCACGCAAACTTCAAACAACCAAAAAAAGAATTGTCTGAATTTCTATTATTGAAAGCTTGTTCTATTATCTGATGAACAACAGTTCACGATACTTCGGCAGTGGCCAGAGGGCGTCATCGACGATCAACTCCAGTTTGTCGATATCGTAGCGGATGGTATCGAGTTTCGGCTCCACCTTATCGTGATAGGCGATGGCCTTCTCGTGCTCGTCCTCAATCTTGTTGGCGAGTTTACGGGCATTGACGAGTTCCTCTACACCCTTCTCGATGGCAGACGTGCGCTCGGCAATCTCCTCGATGATCTTGATGTTACGGGCGGAGAGTTTTTCTGCCTTGTCAACTGGGAAGATGGCAGACATGTTCTCCACGTTCTTCAGCAACTGACTCTGGTAGTTGGTGGCCACAGGAATGATGTGGTTCATTGAGAGGTCACCGAGTACACGGGCTTCAATCTGAATCTTCTTGGTATAGGTTTCCCACTTCACTTCGTTGCGGGCCTCCAGTTCCTTCTTCGTCATCACACCCAGACTCTCGAACATGTCAATGCTCTCCTTGTCGAGGTAACGCTCGAAGATCTTCGGACAGCTCTTCTCAACGTCCAGACCACGCTTCTCTGCTTCGATAACCCACTCGTCAGAGTAACCATTTCCGTCGAAGCGGATGGGCTTACAGGTCTTGATATCCTCACGCAGCACGTCGATGATTGCATGGAACTTGGCGCTGTGCTCAGTACCAGCCAACTTCTTCTCGAACTCAGGAATGCGGGCATCCACACGCTTCTTGAAGTCAACCAGAGCCTCAGCAACAGCACTGTTCAGGGCAATCATGGCTGATGCGCAGTTAGCCTCAGAACCTACGGCACGGAACTCGAAGCGGTTACCTGTGAAGGCGAAGGGTGACGTGCGGTTACGATCAGTATTGTCGATGAGCAACTCAGGAATCTCTGGGATATCCATCTTCATACCCTGCTTGCCAGTCATGGCGAGGAAGTCTTTGTCGGCCTTCTCAATATGGTCAAGCAATTCGCTTACCTGTTTGCCGAGGAACGATGATACGATGGCGGGAGGAGCCTCGTTGGCACCCAGACGGTGGGCGTTGGTGGCACTCATGATAGAGGCCTTCAACAGTCCGTTGTGCTTATACACACCCATCAGTGTTTCCACGATGAACGTAGCGAAGCGCAGGTTAGCCTCAGGCGTCTTACCAGGAGCGTGCAGCAGGATACCATTGTCAGTGCTTAGACTCCAGTTGTTGTGCTTACCACTACCGTTGATACCTGCGAAGGGTTTTTCGTGTAATAGCACACGGAAACCGTGCTTGCGGGCCACCTTCTTCATCAGCGACATCAGCATCATGTTATGATCGACGGCCAGGTTGGTCTCCTCAAAGATAGGAGCGAGCTCGAACTGGTTGGGTGCCACCTCGTTGTGACGTGTCTTACAAGGTACGCCAAGTTCCAGAGCCTGGATCTCGAGGTCGCGCATGAAGGCAGCCACACGCTCAGGAATGCTTCCGAAGTAGTGGTCATCCATCTGCTGGTTCTTAGCACTGTCATGACCCATCAGCGTACGACCAGTCAGCAGCAGGTCAGGACGGGCAGCGTAGAGACCCTCATCCACGAGGAAATACTCCTGCTCCCAACCGAGGTTAGAAGTAACCTTCTTCACAGCGGGATCGAAATAGTGACAGACATCGACGGCAGCCACGTTCACAGCATGCAGGGCACGCAGCAACGGAGCCTTATAGTCGAGAGCCTCACCGCTATAAGAGATAAATACGGTGGGGATACAGAGTGTATCATCGATGATGAACACAGGTGATGTGGGATCCCAGGCAGAGTAACCACGGGCCTCGAAGGTCGAGCGGATACCGCCAGAGGGGAATGAAGAAGCATCCGGTTCCTGCTGAACGAGCAGTTTACCTGTAAACTCCTCGACCATACCGCCCTTGCCATCGTGCTCGATGAAAGAGTCGTGTTTCTCAGCGGTTCCTTCCGTCAATGGCTGGAACCAGTGTGTATAGTGGGTGACACCGTTCTCTACGGCCCACTGCTTCATGCCAGCGGCTACTGCATCAGCGATGTCACGATCCAGACGGGCACCATTGTCCATCACGTCGATCATCTTCTCATAGACCTGCTTCGGCAGGTACTTGTACATCTTCTCACGGTTGAAGACCTTCTTACCAAAATACTCGTAAGGTCTCTCACTTGGTGCTTTCACGTCGAGCGGCTTCTTCTTGAAAGCCTCACCGACAACCTGAAATCTTAATGCTTCCATAATCGTTCTTTTTTTGTGTTTGTTATACCTAATTACTTACACTTTGCTTAGAATTTGCTGCAAAGGTACGACATTTTGGAAGCAAAAGAAGATAATTAATGACAATATTTACCTTCTTTTTCTTTGAAAGTAACAAATTGAAAGAAATACACCATGGTTTACTTACAATTTAAAACCAAATCAGGCCGATCTGCATATATTTTGGTTATTCATTCTTTTCTGTCATGTATTTCCAGTAACGGCGGGGCATGTCACTGAGTTGTTTACGGGGGTTCATGCGCTCCTTGATGCAGATGGCCTTGAAGTAGGTGCGCCAGAGTTGCTGGAAGAGTTGGTCATTATCGCTTAACACTTCATCATTAAGTTTACCATTCGAAAGATCGAACGGCACGGCAGATTCGTCCTTGAAGGTGATGTGGATGGGGGCAGCAGTTCCATCGTAATAATAGCCGTAATGGCGCTTGGCATCGTAGATAAGCCATGGCTGGTCGTTGAAACGATCCTGAAAATGATCAGTGATCAGCGGTAGTACGTTATGGTCAGGGGATACAACGGCGAGGTAGGTACCATCCTTCGCCTTTTGGAAACGGATGAACTGCTTCATGCGCAACTGTTCGTGGAGCACGCGACGACAGGTATTACGTACTTCCAGTACGTCGGCATCGCTGGCGTTACGCTCAATCCCAGAACATACTGGCTGGCGGAATACCTTACATATAAAATTAAATAACGGTTGATTCAGCGCACGTTCCTCGGAAAGCCAACTGATGGTGATCATGTGCAGACCGTCTTTGGAAAGGTGTTTCTCCAGTCCTTTCCAGACGCGCTCTGCCTTCTCGCTATCTGTCATCACTACATATGGTTTGTTGGCAAATAAAGGAAGTTGTTCCCCTTTCGCCAGTAATGATACATGCTGCTGGTGAAGCGCGAAACTGTCGAACACAGCCGTCAACAGTCCGTCGAGAGTGTTGTCAAAGGTATATACCGTCATTCCTTGAAATCGAGTGTCAGTTGTTGTTCTTCAGCCGCCCGTTTCTGCTGAGCCTTGGAGAGCAGCAGAGGACGCAGGCGTTCTGGGCGCAGTTCGTTGATGCCGATAATAGGTTGCGAGAAGGTGGAGGTGAGTTCGCCGCAGGTGATGAAATACTTCGCTTTCTTCATCACCACACCCATCTTCTTCAGGTGGTAGGAAGTTATACGGTTAAAGCGACGGCTGTTCACAATGAGGACGGCAGATTTCACACCGATGCCAGGTACGCGGAGGATATGTTCATAGGGCGCACTGTTGATATCCACGGGAAAGAACTCGGGATGGCGCAGGGCCCATCCGAGTTTGGGATCCACGTCAAGGTCGAGGTGAGCATGGGCGTCATCTACAATCTCATCGACATTGAAGTGATAGAATCGCATCAGCCAGTCTGCCTGGTACAGACGGTTCTCGCGTACCAGAGGCGGCTGTTTCAAGACGGGCAGACGAGGGTCGTAGGTGTTCACGCTGACATAGCCGGAGTAATAGACGCGTCGCATCGTGGGCTGCTGGTACATGGCGTTCGACATCTTCAGGATGTCGAGATCACTCTCCTTCGTGGCGCCAACGATCATCTGTGTCGATTGTCCTGCTGGTACGAAGCGTGGTGCGTGGCGGAACTTCTTGCGATCCTCTTTGTTCTCCAACACGCCTTGCTGAATCTGCGACATGGGTAGGAAGATGCTCTTGTGGTCCTTCTCGGGCGCCAACGCTTTCAGAGACTCCTCCTTGGGAATCTCGATGTTCACGCTCATACGGTCAGCATATCGTCCCGCCTCTTGCAGCAGTTCCTGCGAAGCCCCGGGGATGGTCTTCAGGTGGATATAGCCATTAAAACGATGAACTGTCCGTAAGTCGCGTACGATAGCTGTCAGCCGCTCCATCGTATAATCAGGATTTCTCACCACACCGCTGCTCAAAAAGAGTCCTTCGATATAGTTACGGCGATAGAACTCCATCGTAATCTCCTCGAGTTCCGAGACGGAGAGCGTAGCCCGTTTGATATCGTTCGAACGGCGGTTAATGCAGTAGGCGCAGTCGTACATGCAGTAGTTTGTCAGCATCACCTTCAATAGCGAGATACAACGGCCGTCATCGGCAAACGAATGGCAGATGCCCATGCCGCCAACGGTGTTACCCACCATCCCCTTCTTGCCAGAGCGCACAGTACCGCTCGACGAGCACGACACATCGTACTTCGCCGACTCTGTGAGTATCCGCAGCCGTTCCATGGTCTTCTCCGTCAGCATCTGTATAACCCGATTTGTTTTCCGCAAAAGTACAAAAAATCTCGCAGATGGAAGCCATCTGCGAGAAAGATTTTGCATTATTTGGGAAAAACGATGCTTACTTTGAAAGGAAGGTGTTGACTTTCTGAGCAGTCTGTTTGCCGCTGGCCATGGCGCGTACCACGAGGGAGGCACCGTTGGCGGCATCACCGCATACGAATACGTTCTTGGGGTACTCTGGATGTTCGGGCTTCAGGAAACCCATGGCGAGGAGTACGAGTTCAGCCTTGATGATCTCAGGCTTGCCCTTCTCGACCATGATCGGACGACCACCTTCGGGGTTGGGCTTCCAGTCGATCTCCTGCACCTTCACACCTGTCAGTTTGCCGTTCTCGCCCAGGAACTCCAGCGTGTTGATGTTCCACCGACGTGTACAACCTTCCTCGTGTGAAGAGGTGGTCTTGAGGGTACGTGGCCAGTTGGGCCAGGGGTTCTGAGGATCCTCAGGACCCTCTACGGGCTTGGGCATGATCTCGATCTGTGTCACGCTCTTGCAACCCTGACGGTGGGCTGTACCGATACAGTCACTACCCGTGTCGCCACCACCGATCACCAGCACATCCTTGCCTTTGGCAGTGATGCGTTCGTCCTTGGAGAACTCCATACCAGCCAAGACCCTGTTCTGCTGACTCAGCAACTCGAGGGCGAAGTGAACGCCTTTCAGTTCACGACCTGGAGCCTTGAGGTCTCTGGCGGTAGGTGTGCCAGTGGAGATGACCACGGCGTCGAACTGTTGTGCAAACTGCTGTGCCACAGCAGCAGGCTCAACGGCTTCGCCATACTTGAAGGTAATCCCCTCTTCCTCCATCAGGCTCAGACGACGGTCGATGATCGTCTTGTTGAGTTTGAAGTTGGGGATGCCGTAGCGCAGCAGACCGCCTGCGGCCTCGTTCTTCTCAAAGACGGTGACGGTATAGCCCATCTGGTTCAGGTCGTTGGCGGCCGCGAGTCCTGCAGGACCAGCACCGATCACTGCCACCTTCTTACCGTTGCGCTCGGGGATATGCGGTTGGATATAACCCTCGCGGAAGGCAGCCTCGATGATCGAAGCCTCGTCCTCGCGGTTGGTGGTGGGCTCATGGTTGTAGCGGTTCAGCACACAAGCCTTCTCACAGAGGGCGGGACAGATACGACCCGTGAACTCTGGGAAGGGGTTCGTGCTGGTGAGCAGTTGATAAGCCAACTCCCAGTCCCCTTTGAAGAGGGCGTCATTCCACTCGGGTGCCTTGTTGCCCAGCGGACAAGCCCAGTGGCAGAAGGGAACGCCACAGTCCATGCAGCGGCTTGCCTGTTCGCGACGTTGGTGGGTGTTGAGTGTCTGTTCCACCTCACCGAAATCGTGGATTCTATCGTGAATCGGACGGTATCCCGCCTCCTGGCGGTGTATCTCTAAAAATGCTTTAGGATTTCCCATAATCTTTTGCTGTTTGAAGTTTTAATATTCTCTTTGCATATCGGCGATCTTCTCGCGCAGTTTCTTCATCTGCTCCTCCTGAAGCACGCGCTTGTACTCGATAGGTACCACCTGGATAAAGTCGGTGACGTAGCGCTGCCAGTCGTCGAGCATTCTACCTGCAAGGGCAGAGCCTGTGTGCAGATAGTGCTGGCGGATCAGTTCCAGCAGTTCCTTACGGCTGACACTGTCCTCGACGAGTCCCAGTTCCACCATATCCATATTGCAGAAGTAGTCGAACGTGTGGTCTTTGTCGTACACATATGCCACACCACCACTCATACCGGCTGCGAAGTTACGGCCCGTCTTACCGAGTACCACTACACGACCACCTGTCATATACTCACAACAGTGGTCACCAGCACCTTCGATGACGGCGATAGCACCAGAGTTGCGCACACCAAAGCGCTCACCCACCTTTCCGTTGATATAGAGTTCACCTGAGGTAGCACCATAGAGACCCGTGTTACCAGCGATGATATTGTCCTCAGCCTTGAAGTTCGAGCGCGTAGGCGGCAGGATGGCGATGCGTCCGCCACTGAGTCCCTTGGCAAAGTAGTCGTTGGTCTCACCTTCGAGTTTGAAGTTGATACCGTGGGCCAGGAAGGCGCCAAACGACTGACCTGCTGAACCCTTGAACTTCACGTTGATAGTATCATCAGGCAGACCTGCCAGACCGTATTTCCCTGCCACCGTACCAGAGAGCATCGTACCCACGGCACGATCCGTGTTCTTGATGGCGTAGTCGAGTGATACCTCCTTCTGTTGGTCGATGGCCTTGGCAGCGGCTTCGATCATCTGTTGGTCGAGGATCGTACCCTGCATACCCAGAGGAACGGCGGGTTTGGTCATGTCACCCGTGAAGTGGAGTGTTCCATCTTCTTTATTTAATAGTCTGTCGAAGTCGAGCACAGATGCACCCGTCTCGATGAGATCCGTACGACCTACGATATCGTTGAGGCTCTTGAAGCCCATCTCGGCCAAATACTCGCGCACCTCTTGGGCGAGGAACGTGAAGTAATTCACCAGGTATTCATATCTTCCTACGAAGTGCTTCCTCAGTTCTGCGTTCTGCGTAGCCACACCCATCGGACAGGTATTGAGGTTACATTTACGCATCATCACACAGCCGAGTACGATCAGTGCTGCTGTTCCAAAACCGAACTCCTCAGCACCCAGTAGGGCCATCAGTACGATGTCGCGACCCGTCTTGATCTGGCCATCTACCTGCAGACGCACATTGCTGCGCAGACCGTTGCGTACGAGTGTCTGTTGTGTTTCAGAAAGCCCGATCTCAGGCGAGATACCAGCGAAGCGCATGCTTGAGGC
>JAFYPG010000179.1 GCA_017547605.1 Prevotella sp. | reverse complement strand
GCAGGTGTCGAGGACGAGGTTAGTGCTGCTGAGTCTCACTACACCAAGCCCGAGGAGGTCATCGACTTCGCTACCCGCACAGGTTGTGACTCTCTGGCTATCTCTATCGGTACTTCTCACGGTGCCCACAAGTTCACTCCTGCCCAGTGTACACTCGTGAACGGTGTGCTCGTTCCGCCTCCCTTGGCATTCGACATCCTCGCCGAGATCGAGAAGAAACTTCCCGGATTCCCCATCGTGCTTCACGGTTCTTCTTCTGTTCCTATGGACGAGGTGAACACCATCAACAAGTTCGGTGGCAAGCTCGAGGCCGCTATCGGTATCCCCGAGGAGCAGCTCCGCAAGGCTTCTAAGAGCGCTGTCTGCAAGATCAACATCGACTCCGACTCTCGTCTGGCTATGACCGCTGCTATCCGTCAGCACCTGGCTGAGCATCCTGGAGACTTCGATCCTCGTCAGTATCTGAAGCCCGCTCGTGAGAACATGAAGAAGATGTACATCCACAAGATTGTGAATGTGCTCGGCTCTGACGGCAAGCTCGCTCAGCAGTAAAAAAGAGATAAAAACTGCTTTTGCAGGTTTCAAAATTAAGGGAAACAGGCCCGATAAGGGGTTCTGTTTCCCTTTTTTTGTTACTTTTCCCTTTTTTAATTGTATAATTAAAAAAAAGTGCGTATATTTGCAGCACGAACTGATTAATCATTCTTACCAATGCGCATACTCCAGTGTCTGCTATGTGTCATGTTGTTGACTTTCGCAACTGATCTCTACGGTAATGAGGCCGAAGAGATTAGGAAGAACTTGCCACAACTAAAAGGGGAGGAGAAGTTAGAGGCTCTCAGCCGTTTGCTTGAAATCAGTAGGGAGAGTGACGATTTCAAGTCTCAGATTTCCTGTCTATATGATCATCTCAATGAGGCGCGTCGGCAAAGGAATGTAGAACAAGAGAGTGCCGATCTTCTGACGAGAGCAATGCTTTTCTATAATTGTGACCAGAACGACTCCCTTTTCTTTTATGTTCGTGGAGATTTGGACTATCTGGAAATGCATGAACAGTGGACGCGCTTTTACCGTTTGTGGTATTTTCTCGCCAATACTTATGTTTATTCTGATTCGCTGGCTACAGGTTTGAAGGAGGCCCAGACGATGTATGAAAATGCTAAAAAGCGTCAGAATGTACAAGGGCAGGGATTGGCCTATATCGCTATGGGCAATGCTTATTATAACATGCATAACGTGGGAGAGGCCTCTGTGGTTTATCAGAAGGCTATTGACCAGTTGATAACGCTCCGTCCGATACCGGAAGATGTGCCGAACTTGTTTTCCTCTCAGTGTGATGCGCTGGAACGTCTTAATGCGTATCAGCAGCTCCAACAGCTTACCATACAGTGGAAAAAGGCTATCAATCAGTTCATAAGGGACTGGAATCTTCCAGCAGACTTCCCTGGCGCTGTCCAGAATAGCGCTTATTATTATATTGGGTGTGCTCAGGCTGCACTTGGTTTACACCAGACGGAACAGGCCTCAAAAATGCTCAGTGAAGCAAAAAAGTATATTCCAAGCGAGGAGAGTGATCCTTATCGTTCTTGGCTCTTCTATCAGGCAAAACTTTGTCAGCAGCGTGGTTCTTTTGCTGAAGCTCTTTCTAATAATAGTAAACTGCTTCCTTTGGTGGAGGGTATTGATGACAAGGCAGAACTGATTCGTGTGAAACAACAGCGGGCAGAGATTATGACCAGTCTGGGTAAAGACAAGGCTGCAGCAGACCTCTATCGTGAAATATACATGATCAACGACTCTACCAATATTCGTGACACGAAACGACAGTTGGCAGAAATGAATGCCCGGTTTAACGTTGACGAGTTGGAGATGAAACAGGCACGTTTGGAAACGGAACAGGCCCGTTTGGAAATGGAAAAGGCACAGCAGCAACGTCTGGGTATTATAATCATCACCTCCATCATTGTCCTTTCATTGGTGATATTTATCTATTTCCGTCTGCGTTCAGCCAAACGTCTGCAGTTGGCTCACGAGGAACTGGAAGAGGCGCATAGTAATCTATTGACGGCCTACGACCAACTTGAGGAGACCACTGCTGCGAAGGAGCGTATCGAGAGTGACCTACGCATCGCGCGGAATATTCAGATGGGTATGGTTCCCAGAACTTTCCCAGACCGTCCCGATCTCGACCTCTACGCAGCAATGACTCCTGCCAAACTTGTAGGTGGAGACCTCTATGGCTATCTGTTGTTGGACGATAAACTTTACTTTACACTGGGAGACGTGAGTGGCAAGGGTGTGCCTGCTTCACTCTTCATGGCACAGGCTACACGACTCTTCAGGACACTGGCTACCCAGCAGATGATGCCTGCGGAGATATGCACACGTATCAATGATGCACTATCAGGTGAAGACAATGAACAAGGCATGTTCGTGACAATGTTTGTAGGACTGGTGGATATGAAGACTGGTCACCTTAACTTCTGTAATGCCGGACACAACCCGCCTGTGTTGGTCGCACCCGACAAAGCGGAATTCCTCGAAATGCAGCCTAACGCACCTATCGGTCTATGGCCAGGACTGGAATATGAGGGAGAAGAGGTGGAAAGTATTATGGATATACCATTCTTTGTCTATAGCGATGGTCTTAACGAGGCCGAGAACCGTCAACAGGAGCAGTTCTCCGATGAGCGCCTGCTCGAACTCCTACAGAACACGCCTTTTGAAAGTTCACGGCAGACCATCGAAATGTTGGAAACGGAAGTGGAAAAACATCGTGACGGTGCAGAGCCCAATGATGACCTCACGATGCTTTGTGTGAAGATTATCAGAAATAACTAAGAACGCAACGATAGAATTATGAGAAAGGAACTTTGTATCAAGAATCATCTTAGTGAACTGGAGAAAGTTGGCCAGTTTATTGAGGAAATCGGAGAGGAACTTGGACTCAGTATGGAGTTACAGATGAACCTGAACCTCGTGATTGAGGAAATGGTTGTCAACGTCATTTCCTATGCTTATCCAGAAGGGACAGAGGCCGACATAGAACTACTGGCCAAGAGCGACGGTAAGGAACTGACGTTCGTACTTAGTGACCAAGGCCGTGAGTTCGATCCTACCGCCAAAGAAGACAAAGACATGACTCTTAACCCGGCAGAACGAGACTTGGGTGGCATGGGTATCTTTATTGTCAAGAACATCATGAACAAGGTAACCTACCAGCGTTTGGATGGCAAGAATTTGTTGACGATGACCAAGGGAATAGAATAGAATTATATAATCATCATTTAATACTTACAATTATGACACAGATTTTAAAAGAAGGTGGCAAGACCATCATCAAGACAGAAAGTCGTATCGACACAATGAATGCAAGTCAGTTTGAGCAGGATATCCAGCCTGCCCTCCAGGACGGTGGCGTGGATTTGGAAATGGACTGCACAGATCTTACCTACATGGCCAGTTCCGGTCTGCGTATTATCCAGAAGACGATGCGAACGGTGATGCAGTTGCGTGGTCAGTTCAAGATGACCAATGTCAGCCCTGAGATCTACAAGGTGCTTGCGATGACGGGCTTTACCAAGTTTATGAAAGTTGAACAGAAAAAAGGTTAAAGATTATGTTGATACTTGTAATTGTACTGGCTATTATAGTTGTTGTGCTCGCTGTAGCTCTTTTCTTCCAGGTGAAGGCAACTAAGCAGCAGGCAGAGGATGGACAACAGTTATTGAACGACTACCAGCGTCGTGTTGATGAACTTCAGCGTCTGTTAGAAGATTATAACTCTCTTTCCAAGAACTTCGAGAACATCGGCAAGGGTTATGAGCAAGCACTGTTGCTCTTCGATAAGATGGCCGATATCCGTCATCATCTGGAATTGATTGCTCAGAATGACAAAGATCCCGACAGCGTGGCACGCATACAGGATCTGTTGAAGAAGTTCGATAAACTGTAAAACAAAGATAATCCGAATTCAACGGAAAAATGAGAAAACAGATTAACCTACCATACCGTTACTTAATGGCATTGGCGTTGCTGCTGATGCCATTAGGCATATTTGCGCAGGATAATATCATCGTTCCATTTTTGAAGTTCACAAATCCCAATGTTCAGACTCATATGCAAGAGGTTACAACATGGACGATAAATTGGAGTGAGAGGTCGGGGACTTATCCTAAGCTTCAGAATGACTACCAAGTGGATGTTGATTATTCCTCTTCTGACGAGAGTGTAGCAACGATTGATAGTAAGAGTGGTGCTATCACACCTGTAGCTCCTGGAACGACGATTATTTCTGCATCCTTTGAAGGACTTGACAGCGTTTTTGCAGCCGCCTATGCAGAGTATACGCTGACCTATACGGATGATCGTAATACTGTTGAAGATCTGGGTTTGCACTTTTCTTCGTCAACGGTTGATGCTACTTATGGCGATGCCACAGTGGATACGCCTTCTTTGGAGATGGGAAAGATGCCGCAAGATGTGTCTTTCACGTATTCATCATCCGCTCCTGGTATTGCCACTGTTAATGCTACTTCTGGTCAAATAACGATTGTCGGTGCAGGGTCAACTGTCATTTCAGCCTCATTTGCAGGAAATGACAATGTCAAGCCAGGGTCTGTCTCTTATACGCTGACGGTGGTTCAGAAGGAAGTAGGGATAGAATGGGGAACGACCACTTTTACCTATGATGGTAAGGCTCATGCACCGAAAGCGACGGCTACAGGACTCGTGGGCTCTGACAAATGCTCTGTCACGGTTGACGGTGCACAGACCAATGCCGGTAGTTATACAGCCACGGCCTCTGACCTGAGCAACGCCAATTATATGTTGCCCGCTGACGGTATTACCACGGAATTCACCATCAGCAAGGGAGACGCAACGGTAACCTTTGCTTCGAAGAGTGCCGATGCCAAGATTGGCGAGGCCTTTACCTCACCGACGGCTACCACGACCCCGGCAGGTCTGACACTCGCATACACTTCTTCTGATCCTTCTGTGGCGACTGTTAATGAATCTACAGGTAAGGTGACGTTGGTGGCAGCAGGTTCTACGACCATCAAGGCCACGTTCGCTGGTAATGATAATTACAATTCGGCCAGTGATAGTTATATACTGACGGTGTCGAAGGCTGATGCAGTGGAGGTGGAGTTGAGTTTTGACTCCGAGAGCGCGACT
>JAFYPG010000178.1 GCA_017547605.1 Prevotella sp. | reverse complement strand
TGAGGAGCAGATATTATGCTCTTGTTCCTGAAGGTTTTGAAACATTCAGCGGCAAGGAAATCACCACTCATGATCCCGAGCAGTTCTGGAGATGATAGTGAATCACAATTATGCTTAACACGCTCCGTCTCGTTATAGAAAATGTGCCTTGACTGTTTCTTTTCTCGCAGTCAAGGCACACACGAATCTCACAAAGCACTAATCCACAAATGGTTACAAAACAACGATGTTCCTTGACTGCCAAAGAAGCGACAGTCAAGGAACACTATTTATACTAAGATCAAACTACTCCTGAACGCAGCGGACAGAGTGGGCATGTGCACGTCCGCTATCATTCAACGAATCATAGCTACTAATAAAATGCAGATATTGAGCACAATATGAATACGGGCCATCCTTCCTGCTAACAGTAGAAGACCAATAATCACCTTTAAATCCTCGATCATATATATCTCCATAATGACCGCCACGAGATCCGGCAACCGGTAGGAAAACGCGAGGGACCGAATCGGAATACACCTTAAATCCACTAAACCAACATCCTTCTATACCAACACTATTTATTGTTTCAGAAGACTTGTTATTTCGTAGATTATTTAACTCGGTTATAGTTGGAACTCTCCATCCATTCGGGCACGGATCATACTGTGACTTTTTAGGATTTTCTTCCGTTCCAGAATTCCAATATTTATCATTCATAGGGGTAATACAATCATAAGTATAATGGTTCCCATATTTATAAAAGAAAACCTCATTATCCAAAGATTGAGCTTCTTCCAAAGAAACTGGACTTTCCATTATTATAGGCTCTGATTCATCATAATCTAGCGAATACCCCTGACCATACTTCCTGCCCCACTGGTAGAGTTTGCCGTATGGGAAGCCCTTGCTGTCGGCTGTCGGAGCCTTGTATCCGCAATTCACCGGAGCCCATACGACGCCGTCGATCTCGATGCCCTGGCCGTGGTTCACGCCGTACTCATCAATGTAGTCGCCTTCCTGGACCGATAATACTGTCACCACACATTCCGCAGTCTGCATACCGGCCATGGCTGTGATGGTAGTGGTACCTTCAGCGACAGCGGTAATTTTTCCATTTGAATCTACAGCTGCAATACTCTCGTCTTCTGACCACCAAAGTGCAAACTGATGGTTTGCATTGGATGGAGTGATTGTAGCCTCAATCTTTGCGGTGTTGCCGACAGACAACGTCAGTGAGGAGCTGGTCAGAGTGACAGATGCCACCGGAACAAGTCCTGATTTATCCCGGACGCAGCGTACCGAGAACCCGTAGGCACGGCCAGCGTCGTACATGTTGACATCATCACTATCTAAACGGAGATAGCTAGCGCTACTGCCATACGGGCATAAAGACCAATAGCCACCATAGACGCCTCGATTATAGGCATTTCCACGCGGGATACGTTCGCCGGCAGCAGGGAGGAAAACCTTAGGCGATGTTTCTGTATATGTATATTCACCACTGAACCAACGACCTGATTGACCGTTTTCATCAGTGATCCAAGATGAATAATTATTATTCAACTTATCCAATTCTTTATATGTAGGAACACGCCAACCTTCTGGACATGGGTCAAATTCTGTCTTGATTGGATTGAACTCCGATCCATAACCTTCATAACCCCAAAGCTTATCGTCCTGAGGATACAACCAGTCCCAATTATAGTTATAAGTAACTGCGAAGAACACGCCTGCCTTATTCTTATGCTGGCCTGTTATTGCCGATATACCACCGTCCTCGATTGTAGGAGCTATAGCATCTGAGTAAGTCTGATTCCAATCACCATCATAAAATTCTCCTTCAAAACCCTGACCATACTTCCTGCCCCACTGGTACATCTTTCCGTACTTGAAATCCGTCTCATGGTATCCGCAATTCACCGGAGCCCATACGACGCCGTCGATCTCGATGCCCTGGCCGTGGTTTACTCCGTACTCGTCGATGTAGTCGCCTTCCTGCGGCGGACGGACACCGATGTATTCCTTTGATGGCATTCTAAGGCCCTTAGACCTGACGATCGGATTCTTCTTTGCGGTAGAATATTCCTTGCTGCCGCCCCAGATGTCGGTCACAGTGATTGTGAAACCGCCTTCGAACCCTACCGGAGGAAGAACTATAAAGAAGGACACAGGAGTTGTCTCGTTCAGCTCGACGCCGCTCTCGCCGCAGTCCAGAGTCACCTCCTTGACGCCTTCCGCTGACATCGATATGGATGGCTCCTTGCCGTAGCCTGCCGTAACGACTGCAGAGCCGGCAAGAACCTCTCCCCTGTTGCCTCTGACGCTCACTGACTTCACAAAGCCACTACCCTTCAACTGGAACTGCATCACACCGCAGATGTTCTTGAAACAGAAGTTCACATCATCGGTATTCTCAGTCACGGCAACCATAGGGAATGCACCAAGACCTACAGATCCATCAACATAAGACTGGGTTGACGGAAGGGTAAGATTACTCAAGGTGTAAGATGAGCCATCGGGAGCACAGGTAACCTCACAGAACGGGTAATACGCGACATTATGGGAAACATTCACATTGCTGCCCATCTGCACATACCCCTCATCCAGAAGGAATGTAGCATTCTTGCTATCTATTGACTCCGGAGTGACATCAAAACGTTTTCTCAATGTATTCTTATAGAATACCGCTATTTTGTCTCCAGAACTCCAGTAGACTTCATTTCCGGACAGATATGTCCTCGTCTCTTCATCGTCAATGTCCTCTATGCTTGCATAGACTTCAAACACATCAGTGCCGGGCTCGACAGAAGCGATCTCCTCTTGCTGGCATGACACTGCCAAAAACAACAGAGATACTACCATGCAATTATACAACTTTCTCATAGACAAATACTTATTACCATTCACCATCATCAAACTCAAGATCCTCGGTAACACTGTTACACAATACTCCTTCTGAGTAAAGTTCCAGCACCTGAACGGTTGGAGACATATATTTATTTTCTTCCATATAGCGATTGATTATTTAAGAGTTATCCTGTCCTTAGGTATGAAATAATAACGGGTGATGTCGGTTGCCACCTTGGAGTTGCTGGCGATGATCCTTTCCGCTCTCTTCAGGGCACGGCGAAGCTTGTGGTGGCGGAGGTGACGGCGGAGCCAGCCGTAGCTGTGATTACGGTCGCTCAGAAAGCTAAGGTCATGGACCTCGACAACCTTCTTCTTCGCCTTATAATCTGTATACTTTTTCATGCGTCCGCCGATTTTCTTGCAAATTTAGCTTAATTTTGTTCTTTGTCAATCATGAAGCGGCTCTACATCCATATGATATTTACCGCGACGGTACTTCTGCTCTCAGGGGTATCGTTCGATCTGCATGCTCAGATAAAGCCGAACTTCGACACGGACATCCATGCGATCAGGAACTCATGCATACCGAATTTCCATTACAGCTATGATGATTATCTGCAGTACGCCCCTGCCGGAGTAATGCTTGCCTTGAAGGCCAGCGGGTACGAAAGCCGCAGTTCATGGGGCAGGATGCTCACTTCGGATGCATTGTCAGTAGCCGTGATGAGCGCTGCAGTAAACGGTGTCAAATATTCGGTCGGACGCCTCAGGCCGGACGGCAGCAGACATAATTCCTTCCCTTCCGGACACACGGCGACCGCCTTCATGACGGCGACCATGCTCCATAAGGAATACGGCTGGAGAAGCCCATGGTTCAGCATCGGAGGCTAT
>JAFYPG010000177.1 GCA_017547605.1 Prevotella sp. | reverse complement strand
GTGCTGGGTGACCCCATGCAGAACGACTGTTGGGTGGAGGATGGTTCGATTGCCGCTATCTCCATGCAGTATCAGGCCGAGGATCTGGGACTTGGGACGTGTTGGATACAGATGCGTGGTCGGGGGCTTGACGACGGGACTACAGCAGATACCGTTATCCGTGGTGTGCTTGATATCCCTGACAACCTCAATTGCCTGTGTATTCTCGCTGTTGGACATTGGACTGATGAGCGCAAGCCTCAGGCAGAAGACCGACTGAAATGGGAGAACGTACATTTGAATAAGTATTGATATGATCAACTACGACTTAAGTAAGATACGGGCGATTATCTTTGATATTGATGGTGTGCTCAGCAGTGAGACGATCAATCTCAGTGCTGAAGGTATCCCTCTGCGCACAGTGAATATCAAGGATGGTTATGCCATCCAACTCGCCATGAAACTGGGACTTCGCGTTGTGATTCTGACAGGTGCCAATGTTCCGAGTGTGCGTGTGCGCTATGAAGGCTTGGGCGTTGAGGATATCTATCTGGGTTGTGGCGTGAAGATAAAGACATACGAAGAGTTCCTCCAGAAATACAGCCTTTCCGATGAGGAAGTGATGTATATGGGTGATGATATCCCCGATTTGGAGATCATGCGCAGGGTAGGGTGCCCTGTCTGTCCGAAGGATGCCTGTCCTGAGATTAAGGAAGTAAGTTGTTATGTCAGTGATCGCATCGGTGGTCATGGCTGTGGCAGGGATGTGATAGAACAAGTGCTTCGTGCCCAGGGTAAATGGGTGATGAATGCCAAGGCTTTCGGATGGTGACACCTTATCATATTATATTGGCAAGTAATTCGCCGAGGCGCAGGGAATTATTGGCGGGACTCGGACTTCCTTTCGAGGTTCGTGTGTTAGATGGTATAGATGAGTCTTATCCCCATGACCTGCCTGTTTCCGAAGTGGCTCTTTATATTGCTGGGAAGAAAGCCGCAGCCTATTGTCAGACGATCGCCGACGACGAGTTGATTATCACCGCCGACACCGTGGTTATCGTTGGTGAGGAGATTCTTGGTAAACCTGTTGATGAGGCCGATGCTGTTCGTATGTTGCGTGAACTTAGTGGACGCACGCATCAGGTGACGACGGGTGTCTGCCTGCTTACCTCAGAACTGGAGCGTCGTTTCGCCGTTACTACTGACGTTACGTTCAAGGTGCTAACCGACGACGAGATCCTGTATTATGTCACCCGTTACAAACCTTTCGACAAAGCAGGTGCCTATGGCATTCAGGAGTGGATAGGCTACATCGGTGTCACAGGTCTTCATGGCAGTTATTACAACGTCATGGGACTTCCCGTGCAGCGTATCTATAGTGAATTACAGAAACTGAATTTGTTGTCAAATGATAAGAATAGGGAAAATCCTACCAACACTTAGGGTTTTTCCTTATCTTTATATAAGAATTGGTTATATTTTTGCATCGTGAATCATTAAAATGAAGAGAATATGAAGAAACTATTGCTTATTTCCATGTTGATTGGGGCCATGCCTTTATCCATGCTGGCTCAGGACGACGATCTCTACTTCGTTCCCAAGAAGAAGAGTGTGGAGAAGTCTGTGGTGGTGGATGACAACGTGCAGCAGCCGGTTACCACTAGCACCGACTGTGGCCGTAGTATCGATGAGTATAACCGTCGTATGAAAAGTTCATATCAGGTGATCGACGGTGATACAGTCAAGAACGATATCATTGACTTTTCTGCAGAGCAGGGTGTCTATCCCGATTCTGTGAAAGAGGAAAAGGAGGATTTCGAGTTGACCAAGAAGATGAGTCGTTTCGATGACTACCCCTTGGCTGATAATGCCGCCTTCTGGGCAGGTTATCAGGCCGGTATCGATACGTGGGGCTGGCATTCCCCTTGGTACTATAGCCGCTATGGCTGGTATGGAGGCTGGTACGACCCCTGGTATTCACCTTATTATTATGGTAGTTGGCGCTATGGCTGGTATGATCCATGGTTCTATAGCTATTATGGTTGGTACGATCCTTGGTTCTATCCCTATTATGGTTACTATGGATATTACGGCTATCCCTATTATTATGGTTATCACTACTGGGGAGGTGGCGGATACTATCCTGGTGGCGGGGGTGGCGGCTATGCCCATCATAGCCACATCGGCACTGGTACCATTCGTTCTGACGGAACAACCCACTATCGTCATGGCAACTCAGTCGCCAATAGCAGTAGTCGTACATCCAGCCTCCGTGACCGTGCCAGTAGGATGAGCGGCAATTCTGGTGCCACTTACAGTAGCGGCAACCATGATCGTAGTGGCAGTGGTAATTTCAGCGGCTATCGCGGTAACACCAACAACACCAGTTCTCGCAGCGGTAATAGTTCCTATAGTGGCAGTTCACGCAATAGCGGTAGTAGCTTCGGCGGATCGCGTAGTAGCGGCGGTGGCAGCTTCAGTGGCGGTGGTGGCGGCAGCCGTGGCGGAGGCGGCGGTGGTGGTTCCCGTCTTGGTGGTAGAAGATAATATAAAAGGTAAAATGGTTAAATAGTATAAAACTGATAACAGAATGAAGAAGATATTATTGGCAGCATGGGTGCTGGCTGCAATGCCGGCGGCTGCACAGGATACATACGAGAGTGCCCGTCTCATGGGCAGTGATCTGAATGGTACGGCCCGCTACGTGGGTATGGGTGGAGCGATGGATGCCTTAGGTGCAGACATCTCGACCATCTCGACAAACCCTGCTGGTATCGGTGTGTTCCGTCATTCGAATATCAGTGCGAGCCTGGGCTTCGTGTCGCAGGCAGATGCCGTGAAGTTCGATGGTCTTAATAAGACGAACATGAGTTTTGATCAGATTGGCTTTGTCTATTCGTCACGTATCAGTCCTTCGTCGTACCTCAATGTGGGTTTTAACTATCACAAGAGTCGTAACTTCGATCAGATCCTCTCTGCTGCCAATACGCTGAGAGGCTGTTCTCAGAATGGTCTGACCTATTATAAGGCAGAAAAGGGTATCTATGAGTTTGACGAGAACAATCAGGGTGAGATCATCGGCTATGAGGGTAATAATCGCTCATGGTCGTATAGTGAGTCCGACTATATGAATGCTAACGCACTGATGCTCGATCCCAACGACGGCAAAATCTACACGATAGACGCCAGAGCCTATAGTTTCGACCGTGCACATCGTGGTTGGATAGCCGATTATGATATTAACCTGAGCGGCAATGTCAACGATCGTTTCTATTGGGGCTTGACCGTGGGTATCAAGGATGTGAACTATAAGGGATATAGTGAGTATGGCGAGACACTGGTAGATGCTGCTGGTGATTGTGGCTCCGTGACTGTTGGCGACGCTCGTAAGATCAAAGGTACGGGCTTCGATGTCAAGGCTGGTTTGATCTTCCTTCCCATTGAGGAGTCGCCTTTCCGTATCGGTGCCTCAGTGGCTACGCCTACCTTCTATGATCTTACCGCCAGTAACGATTCTTATCTGTATAATAACTGTGACTACGGCACATGGGATGAGGGCCGTAGCAGCGAGAGTTACGACTTCAAGTTCTATACCCCCTGGAAGTTTGGCTTGAGCATGGGACATACCGTTGGCAATATGGTGGCTCTGGGCGTGGGCTATGAGTATTCTGACTGGGGTGCCAGCAAGAACCGCATCAACGACGGCAGGCGTTACGACTGGTGGTCAGACGAGTATTACGACGACTCCCATACTGACAAGCCGATGAAAGAGAATACAGAGCGCAGTCTGACAGGACAGCATATCCTGAAGGCAGGTATGGAGATCAGACCAGTGCCACAGTTTGCCTTACGTCTCGGCTACAACTACCTGTCATCTCCTTATGAGGAAAGAGGCTTCCGTGATATGACCCTTGACTCCCCGGGTGTTTCCTATTCCTCAACGACAGACTATGTGAACTGGAAGGATACCCATCGCTTTACCTGCGGACTGGGTGTCAAGGCTGGAGGCATGAATATCGATCTGGCTTATCAGTACAGCGCCACCAATGGTGACTTCCACCCGTTCCAGCCCTACGTCGATGTCAAGACTACGGGTGTGAAGGAGGTAAGCAACAAGCGCCATCAGGTGTTACTGACACTTGGCTACACTTTCTAATGGTAAAAAGATAAAAGGGTAAAAAGTAAATGTAAACTGAATATAAATGCGGCTTAATGCAAATTAGGCCGCATTTATTTGTTTATTCGGCTGAAAAGTAGTATCTTTGCGCACTATATAAAAAGAAGAAAGTAAAAAGGTAAAAAAGTAAAATCAATAAGTAACAATGAAAAAGCTATTATTGGGTGACGAGGCGATAGCTCAGGGTGCCATCGATGCAGGTCTGAGTGGTGTCTATGCCTATCCCGGCACTCCTTCTACGGAGATCACCGAGTATATCCAGGACTCACCCGTTGCCAAGGAGAGAAACATCCATCGCCGTTGGAGTACCAATGAGAAGACGGCCATGGAGGCAGCGCTCGGCATGTCGTATATGGGCAAGCGTGCGCTGGTGTGTATGAAACATGTGGGACTGAACGTCTGTGCCGACCCCTTCGTGAACTCTGGTATGACCGGAACGAACGGCGGAGTGGTGGTGCTCGTGGCCGATGATCCGTCGATGCACTCCTCACAGGATGAGCAGGACTCGCGCTTCTATGGTAAGTTTGCCATGGTACCGACGCTCGAGCCCAGCAATCAGCAGGAGGCTTACGACATGATGCAGGAGGCCTTCGACCTGTCAGAACAGTTGCATCTGCCCATCCTGATGCGTGTCACCACTCGTATGGCTCACTCTCGCGCCGTCGTCGAGGTTGTTGACGTGCCACGTCAACAGAACGAGCTCAACTACAATGCTCAGGCCAGTAACTGGGTGCTGCTGCCCGCCTTTGCCCGTAAGCGCAATGATATCGTGACGGCCCAGCAGCCTTTGCTTGAACAGATGGCTGTTGACAGCAAGTATAATCAGTATATCGACGGTAAGGATCACAAGTTGGGCATTATCGCCAGTGGTATCGCCTTCAACTATCTGATGGAGTGCTATCCTGACGGCTGTCCTTATCCCGTACTGAAGATCTCGCAGTACCCGATTCCGAAGAAGCTGATCCGTCGCATGACAGACGATTGTGAGTTTGTACTGGTGGCCGAAGAGGGCCAGCCTTTCATCGAAGATCAGGTGCGTGGCGTGATGCCTGGCAATGCCGTGATCAAGGGGCGTCTGACGGGTGAACTGCCACGTACAGGTGAACTCAACCCCGATTTCCTGAAGAAGGCTCTGGGCATGGCTAACGGTGAGAACTATGCGCCTTGCGAGGATGTCACGCCTCGTCCCCCTGCACTCTGTCAGGGTTGTGGGCACCGTGATGTCTATACCGCTCTGAACGAGGTACTGCGTGAGTATCCCAATGCCCGCGTGTTTGGTGATATCGGCTGTTATACGTTGGGCTT
Organism: Prevotella sp.; assembly: GCA_017547605.1. Classification (GTDB taxonomy): domain Bacteria; phylum Bacteroidota; class Bacteroidia; order Bacteroidales; family Bacteroidaceae; genus Prevotella. The sequence goes on along the minus strand of JAFYPG010000177.1, from coordinate 5 downwards.
CCTGC
>JAFYPG010000176.1 GCA_017547605.1 Prevotella sp. | reverse complement strand
GTTCTCGACTTCGCCTATCATATCCATTCAAAACTTGGCAACCAGTGTACGGGGGGCAGGATTAATGGTAAGGTGGTCTCTTTCCGTCAGCAGCTCAAGAGTGGTGACCAGGTGGAGATTCTGACATCCTCCACGCAGAAGCCACGTCAGGAGTGGCTCAGCATTGTAAAGACATCGCGTGCCAAGTCGAAGATCCGTCTGGCTCTGAAAGAGACACAGGTGAAGGAGGGACTCTTCGCCAAGGAGATGCTGGAACGGAAGTTCAAGAACCGTAAAGTCGAACAGGACGAATCGACCATGATGCACACCATCAAGAAGATGGGCTTCAAAGAGGTGAGTGACTTCTATAAGCAGATTGCCGATGGTGTCCTGGATGTGAACGCTGTCATAGAGAAATATATAGAGGTACGCGATGGGGAGAAAACCATCACGGGAGATAATCAGGCTCGTTCTGCCAGTGAGTTTGAGTTGGACGACTCCAAGATTGCAGGTCTGAATACCAATCTCTCTGATGATACACTGGTTATCGACCGTAATCTAAAAGGACTGGACTACCAGTTGGCCAGGTGCTGTGCGCCCATCTATGGCGATCCCATCTTTGGTTTCGTTACGATCAATGGTGGTATTAAGATCCATCGTCTCGATTGTCCCAATGCCCCAGAACTGCGTCGTCGCTATGGCTATCGGATCGTGAAAGCCAAGTGGAGCGGTAAGGGATCGTCACAGTATTCCATTACTCTCCGCGTGATCGGTAGTGATGATATCGGCATCGTCAATAATCTGACAAGTATCATCTCCAAGGATGAGAAACTTGTTCTCAGGTCAATCAATATCGACTCCCATGATGGACTTTTCAGTGGTAACCTGGTGGTGATGCTTGAAGATACGTCACGACTGGAGTCACTTCTCAAGAAACTGCGCACCGTAAAAGGTGTGAAACAAGTGGATCGAATATAAACCAATAACTATAGACAATATGAAGCAACTGACCTACGTATTTTTTGCCTTGCTGCTGCTGAGCTTTATTGGTTGCAACCGTAATCGTGCAGCCCGTCAGTATGAACGTTTTCAGGAAGACTCTGACAGAATAGAGTTTATCACACCTCCTGAAGATACTGTTAAGATTGAAGAGGAAGGTGATGATCTTGGCTCGGCAGATGATGAGGATCTCCTCGTTATTCCTGACATTCCTCAAGAACGAGATGTCAATATGGGAGCCAGTGACTATGAGTTGAAGAAGATGATGTCGGGCAAAGGAGACTGAGCCGGCCTATTCACGATAGATCCAAGCCAACAACTTATTCACCCACCGGATGGAGAAACGGAACCATCGGTAGGTGCTCTGTTCCTTACCGCCGAAACGAAGGATGAATTCGCGGAAAGGATTCTTACTGTAGGGAAGTCCTACGTCCATGAAGTATATGTGCTGACAGCCTTGTTGATACGCATCTTTTATGGTGTCCCAGATCGTAAGAATATCTGGATGGAGGTGCATATAGGTTTTGCGGCGGTAGGCTGAATACCATAGATAGGCGTTCCCCTCACTATAAACCACAGCTGAACAGCCGATTACTTTTCCATGGTATTTTGTTGCGAACAACTTACCATAGTTGTCGTTCATCAGTTTCCTGAAAAACAGGTCGTCAGGGATGTAACGACGAGGCTTCAGGATGTTATGATGGCGCAATAGTTTGGAGAAAGCCTTGAAATCTTCCTCTGTTGTGACAGGTTCTGTAGTAACCCCTCGGGCATGGGCATTGTCGATGCGCTTCTGCATCTTCTCACTGATACGTTCCTCGGGGGCATGACTATGCAGGGAATTATGAATGCTCATCCAGTTTACTGGATAGAATCCGTGATGACGCAACTGCTTATAGCCCAACATCTTCTGACTCAGGTTACTGATCTCCATATATAGTACCCTGTTGTTCAGTTTCTGTGTCAGTGCGCCCAACATCTCACCGAACAACTCGTCGCGGTTATATTTACTTTCCGCATAATAGCCCTCGCCTAACACCCGACAATGAATGAGGAGAAAAGGAGGAAGCCAGATAGGACGGTAACGGAGGATTCCCAACATGTGACTGACAACTTTGCCTGATTCATCTGTCGTCACGACCATATATGGCCGTTGACGGGAGGCTTGTACGCAGATCTCAAACAACTGTCGGCTATGGAAGAAGATATCTCCTTCCAGTTCTGGCAGATCTTTGCTCTTACGATAGATGGTTGTCGTCAGTCCATTCATATTGCAAAGTTACGAAATATTTTAATATAGATGATGTTTTTGGAAGAAATTTTCGTAACTTTGCCCCCAAATAAGTGATTTTAATATGACAGCATTCAGAGATCTGGCGCAGAAGCGCCGTAGCCATCGTAAGTTTACAGCCGAGGAAATCGATCCGGAAGACCATAAGTTGATCCTTCGTGCAGCCCTTATGTCGCCCACGTCGAAAAGTCAGCGCGCCTGGCAGTTCGTCGTCGTCGATGATAAGTTCGACCTTGAGAAGCTTGCCGATGCCAAGAACATGGGTAGTCAGTTCCTGAAGGATGCCCCTGTGGCTATTGTTGTGCTGGGTGACCCCATGCAGAACGACTGTTGGGTGGAGGATGGTTCGATTGCCGCTATCTCCATGCAGTATCAGGCCGAGGATCTGGGACTTGGGACGTGTTGGATACAGATGCGTGGTCGGGGGCTTGACGACGGGACT
>JAFYPG010000175.1 GCA_017547605.1 Prevotella sp. | reverse complement strand
GACGGCACACCAACCATATCCGTTCGATGGAACAGGCAGAAGGGAAATACTATTCTGCCACCGTATCGTGCATCGACAATATGGAAAGCATCAAAGCCGCCGGAGCAGAGGCTGGCTTTTTTGAATACTGGAGTGGACTGTGGTCAAGGAAGTTCAATATGGAGGGAAACTGTGCTGCCTCCCAGATGAAGATCGACCTGTTACCCATTCTCGTCTCCGGTCTGGTCGATACGACCATCCTGATTCTCGGTGCCCTGTTTATCCTGAAAGGAGAACTGACCATAGGTATGCTGTTAGCCTTCCAAGGCTTCATGTCGTCCTTCCTCTCGCCAGTCAACAAGATCGTGAACGCCTCGCAGACCATTGTGGAGATGCGTAGCCAGATGGAGCGTGTGGAAGACGTGATGAAATATCCCGAGGCCCATCGCGACAACAAAGGCGAACTCGCCGAAGGCAAACTCGACGGTCTGTTGGAGATGAAAGATGTCACATTCGGCTATTCCCGCCTGCAACCACCTATCATCAAGAACTTCAACCTGAGGATAGAGCCAGGACAGTCGGTGGCCTTAGTGGGTCCGAGCGGTTGTGGCAAATCGACTCTGGCGAAACTCATCAGCGGACTCTATAAACCCTGGAGCGGAGAAATCCTGTTCGACGGCCGGCCTATTGAGAGTATCTCCAATGAGGAACTGACAAACTCCGTGGCCGTCATCGACCAGAACGTCGTGCTGTTTGACGACACGGTGGCACAAAACATCCGCATGTGGGACGAATCCATCGAAGAGTTTACCATGATGATGGCCTGTAACGACGCCCAGATCCGCGACGACATCGTCAGTCGTCCGGAAGGTTTTGCTACAAGACTTGTTAAGGGTGGCAAGAACTTCAGTGGCGGCCAACAGCAGCGCATTGAGATTGCCACCGCCCTCTCACGGGAACCATCCATCCTCATTATGGATGAAGCCACCAGTGCCCTCGATCCTAAAACGGAAGACGAGGTGATGACCGCCATCCGCATGATGGGGCCGACACAGATCATTGTGGCCCACCGTCTCTCCACGATTCGCGACTGTGATGAAATCATCGTCATGAACCAAGGCAAGATCCTTCAGCGCGGACGGCATGAGGACCTCATCGCGGTAGAGGGTTTTTATCAGGAACTGATGAATTTGGAGTAAGGAGGAAAGGACCATGGCAGTATATATCAATCAGATCAAGAAACGGCGACAACTGGACAGAGCACGAATGGCAGAGGCCATCGAGCGAAGTTCACAGCGTCTGGGCTTCCGCAATAAGAAGCAGGCCATGCCCCAAGACAACAACTCGGCACTGCGACAGGTCATCGACGCACTGGGTGTGACGGACTATGAACTGGAGGATAGCCTCCTGACCCCCGAAGAACAACTGACAGGCATCCTCCGCCCACGGGGCATCATGATGCGACGGATCAAACTGACTGGCACATGGTGGCGCGAATGTGTAGGGCCACTGTTAGGCTATGGCAAAGACGGACGGCTCGTGGCCCTTACTGAGACCAGTTCAGGGTTAGGCTACCAATACCGTCTGCAGGACGGCACACTGAAAAAGATCGGGCAGAAGGAGATGGACAACGACTTGAAACCTACTGCCATCACATTCACCAAGCCATTGCCCATGCACAGAATAGAAGTGAAAGACCTCACCAACTTTGCATGGAGCGTCGTTTCCGGGCCCAATGCCTTGCTGCTCTGTGCATCGGCACTAATCGTCGTGATCCTCGGCATGTTCACGCCTATGGCCAACAAGTTCATCTTCGACACCGTCATCCCCACCAGTGAGGCGGGTGCCCTGCTCCCCATTACCGGACTGCTGCTTGGTGTTACCATCGGTACGGTATTGCTGACCCTGACGCGTAACCTCTATATCACGCGCGTTCAGCATATCGTCGATATGCACACCCAGTTTGCCATCATGGCGCGCACGTTCCTGCTCTCACCCACCTTCTTCTCCAAGCATGCCAGCGGTGAACTGACAGCAAAACTCAACAATGTATCCACGCTGAGCAGCATGATCAACGAGTCGATCGTAGGTGTAGGACTGTCCGCCGTACTGTCGCTAATCTATCTGGTACAGGTATGGTTCTATGGCAAGCAGTTGCTTTGGCCTGCCCTGCTGATTATTATCCTGCAAGTTCTGATGCTCTGGCTCAGTTACTACCGCACGGTGAATGTCAAGAGCAAATACACGGAAAAGGCCGCACAACTCAGTGGGCTGGAATACAATATGTTCGCAGGCATCCAGAAACTGAAACTGACAGGTAGTGAAGACCGTGCCTTCACGCGATGGCTGGACTACTATAGCGACACTGCCAGACTGCTCTACAACCCTGCTTTCAAAGGGCGCCTCTATCCTGCCTTGTCTGCCCTGCTCTCTATCGGTGGAATGGCACTGATCTTCTGGGCTGCCCTCCACTACAGAGTCAGTTCTTCAGACTATATCGCCTTTGCTTCAGCCTTTGGCATGATGATGGCTGCACTGATACAGATATATAACGTCATTCCCCAACTGGTCCAGATCAAGCCCCTTTTAGAGAGTGTCCGCCCGATACTGGAGGCCGTGCCCGAGATGGAAGCCAAGTCCCCACAAGTAGCAGACCTTCTTGGAGGTATCGAGATCTCCGGAGTATCGTTCCGTTATCAGGAGGAGGGACCCTTAGTATTAGATAACCTCAATCTGGAGATTCATCCAGGAGAGTATGTTGGTATCGTCGGAAAGTCGGGCAGCGGCAAGTCAACGCTCATGCGTCTGCTCCTTGGCTTTATACAGCCACTCTCTGGCGGTATCTATTTTGACAACTATGATCTGGCAAAAGTTGACAAGACCAGTCTGCGACGTCACATCGGCTGTTGTCTGCAAAGTGGCAGTCTCTTTACAGGTGACCTGTTTCACAACATAACCATCACCGCCCCGTGGGCCACTCAGGAGGAAGCATGGGAAGCATTGCGGATGGCTTGTCTAGAAGACGAGGTACGTCAGATGCCTATGGGTCTGCATACGATGGTTTCCGGGAATGGAAACGGGCTTTCTGGAGGCCAGAAGCAACGTATCCTTATCGCACGGGCACTAATCTCAAAGCCTAAGATCATCTTCTTTGATGAGGCGACCTCTGCCTTAGACAATCTGGCACAGAAACAAATCAGCGACAATCTCGACAAGCAAAACTGCACCCGTGTGGTCATTGCCCACCGACTATCCACTGTTCGCCATTGCGACCGTATCATCGTACTTGACAAAGGACGCATTGCCGAACAGGGGACCTTCGATGAACTCATGGCGCAAAAAGGGCTTTTCTATGCCATGAGCCTCAGACAGATGTAACTGGACGTCAAAACATTTGCGAGACGCGGCGGATGCCAGCCACAAGGGTATCAATCTCTTCCTTTGTATTGTAGAGGGCGAATGAGGCACGGACGGTGCCAGAGATACCCAAGCGATCCATCAGTGGCTGGGCACAGTGATGACCCGTGCGTACGGCGATACCCAGACGGTCGAGGAGCGTTCCCATGTCGAGGTGGTGGATATTGCCGACGTTAAACGATACGACGGCGTCTCGCACATTGGGGACTGGGCCATAGATGTGGATATCGGGGATAGTCTGAAGTTGTTCCACGCAGTAGCGGGTGAGTTCTTGCTCATGCTGCTGGATGGCCTCGAAACCGATGGAATCGATATATTCGATGGCCTTTGCCAGTCCATGGGTGGCAACGTAGTCGGGCGTGCCCGCCTCAAATTTAAACGGCAGGCGCTCGAAGGTGGTTTTCTCCCACGTCACTTTGTCGATCATCTCGCCCCCACCCTGATACGGTGGCAGTTTCTCCAACCATTCTTCTTTGCCATAAAGCACGCCG
>JAFYPG010000174.1 GCA_017547605.1 Prevotella sp. | reverse complement strand
GTCTGATGCGCATTAGCCACAGGAGCAACCTGTCCACGTATAACGTTATAGGCACGGATATCATTGAACCAACGTCCATTGAATTCATGGGCATCAATGTCAAACTGAACAGTAACATCCTCACCCTGTTGGATATTGAACTGCTTGATACGGTCCTCACCAAAGATTCGGAAAAGACACTTTCTTGGATACTGTCCAGGAACCTCAATCACATAGTCCTGAGACATCCAGTTGTTCCCTGTACGTGCCGACACACCGCTCTGTGCAGGCAATACTGCAATAATTCTACCTGTTAATTCCATTACTTAATTGTTTTTATTTGTTGATTTTTTCGTTTTCACGTGGCGAAATTACTAAAAATAGTTTGAATCGCATCATTTTCTCCTAAAAATTTTGTTCATTACAACGTTTTTTTGTAATTTTGTGCTCAATTATAAAATATGTAATTAAGAACAAAAAAGAAACTATAAAACTATGAGATTTACAGTATCAAGCACAGCACTGAGCTCAAAGCTCTCTGCCCTCTCGAGAGTGATCAACAGTAAAAACGCCTTGCCCATACTTGGCGATTTTGTCTTTGAAATCAAAGAAAATGTTTTGTATTTGACAGCTTCAGACAGTGAAAATGTGATGAAGACTCAGTTAGAACTCACAGAAAGCGATGGCAATAGTCGCTTTGCCATTGCCAACCACGATCTGTTAGAGGCCGTCAAGGGATTCTCAGAGCAACCCATCACTTTTGAAGTTAATCAGGAACAGAACCTCGTAAGGATATCCTACCAGAATGGACTATTTTCGTTACCTATAGAGAATGCGGACGAATTCCCCATGGCACAATCCGTGAGCGAGAATGCTAACACCATCACTTTGCCCAATGCTATCCTGGCAGAGAACATCAACCGCTCCATCTTCGCCACAGCCCAGGACGAGTTGCGTCCAGTGATGAACGGTATCTATTTCGACCTGACCCCCGATTGTCTGGCCGTAGTGGCAAGTGATGGTCATAAGCTTGTACGCAATAAAATCTTTACGATCAAGAGCGAGCAGCCCGCAGCATTCATCCTGCCAAAGAAACCTGCCAACTTACTCCGGAACCTGTTGGGCAAGGACGGTGGTGATGTAACCATCCGCTTTGATGAGCGAAACGCAGAAGTTAACTATGGTGATGGTACCATCCAGTGCCGACTCATCGAGGGCCGTTATCCGAACTACAACTCTGTAATTCCTCAGAGCAATCCAAACGAACTGCGTGTGGATCGTCTTGGACTGTTGGCAGCCTTGCGTCGTGTCCAGCCGTTTGCTAACGACTCCAGTAATCTTATCCGTTTCCATGTGGAAGACTCAACTTTGCAGCTCGATGCAGAAGACTACGACTTCTCAAAGACGGCTACAGAGCGCATGTCATGCGAATATAATGGTCAGACGATGAGCATCGGCTTCAAGGGTTCTTCGTTTATTGAGGTTCTCAGCAACTTCGATTGTCCAGATGTGATTATCCAGTTGGCAGATCCCAGTCGCGCAGGTCTCGTTCTGCCTTCTGAGCAACCGGAGAATCAGGATGTACTAATGCTGATGATGCCGATGCTGATTAACGATTAGTACTGACAAATGAAACTGAATCTGAAAAAACCGCTGGTTATCTTCGATCTGGAGACAACAGGACTTGACTTGGTTAGAGACCGCATCATCCAGATTTCCTATATTAAGTTGTTTCCGAACGGTGAGGAACATCGCGGCAATGAACTAATAAATCCCGAAAGGCCAATCCCTCAGGAAGTGGCTGCTCTGACGGGTATCAGTAATGATGACGTGAAGGACAAGCCCACCTTCAAACAACTCGGACAGAAACTTGCGGAAATCTTCACGGGCAGTGATTTTGCAGGTTTTAATTCCAATCATTTTGACATCCCCTTGTTAGCAGAGGAATTCCTGCGCGCAGGCATCGATTTTGACTTCTCAAAATGTCGCTTGATTGATGTGCAGACCATCTTTCATAAGATGGAGCGCCGTAATCTTGCTGCCGCCTACAAGTTCTATTGTGGACGTAAGATGGAAGAAGACTTCGAAGCCCACCGTGCGGATCAGGATACCGAAGCCACCTATCGTGTGCTGATGGGAGAACTCGACAAATATGCGCCTGGTGCCAATGAGGATCCCGAAAAAGTATTGGAAAACGATATGGATAAACTCGCGGAGTTCTCTAAAACCAACAACAATATTGACTTCGCTGGACGTATCGTTTGGGGAGAAGTTAAGGATCGTAACGGTAAACCATTGCTTGACAAGGACGGAACCCCACGACTTACAGAGGTATTCAACTTCGGCAAACATAAGGGTCTGCCTGTAGCAGACGTGTTACGCATTGATCCTGGTTACTATAGTTGGATTCTCTCTGGAGACTTTACCTACAATACCAAACAGGTGCTAACACGTATTCGTCTGAGAGAAGCCCAGCTATAGAAGACGAGAAAGTGAGAAGGTGAAATGGTGAGACAAATATGGAAGTTATCTAAATGGAAGACAACAGCATTGGTTGGTGTCTTATTCTTTCATTTTCTCTCCTTTTCACCTATACAGGCTCAGGAACTGCAGGTACGAATCAATATCAACCATAGTCAGATACAGGGCACGGACGTGAGCGTATTTGAGAACCTACAACAGACATTGGAACAGTTTGTCAACGAACGACAGTGGACAAACCTGCAGTTCCAAAAAAACGAACGCATCCAGTGTAGTTTTAACATTACCCTCACCAAATACATACGCGAAGAGAACCGCTTTGAGGGTTCGGCACTGATCCAAGCAAACCGACCAGTCTATAATTCTTCATATACCTCTACCTTATATAATAATAAGGATGATAATTTCTTGTTCGAGTTTGCACAATTTGATCAGTTGAATTATGATGACGAGGTGGTGGATAATCAACTAACGGCTCTTTTAGCCTACTATGCCTACTTGATCATCGGTCTTGACCTTGACAGTTTCTCACCCATGGGTGGAACCGACGTGCTGCAACGGTGTATGTATCTCGTGAACAACGCCCAGAATCTTGGTTTCCCGGGCTGGAAATCTTTCGAAGACAGCCGTAACCGTTTTGCCATCATCAATGACTACCTTGATGAGTCGATGAAACCTATACGACAACTACAATACGACTATTACCGTAAGGGACTCGATGAGATGGCGAATAATGCAGAACGTGGACGGACTCAGATCTCGGAAGCACTGGAGACAAATCTGAAAACCGCCCATGAGAACAAGCCCCTGAGTCTGCTGCCGCAAATATGGACGGACTATAAGAAAGACGAACTGTCGAACATCTATAAGGGTAAAGGCACGCAGAAGGAAAAAGAAAAGATTTACGACCTGCTTATGAGTATCAATGCCTCACAGAGCAACGCATGGGATATCATCAGACAATAGCATGCTTAAACACTTATATATAAAGAACTATACTCTGATAGAAGAACTGGACATCGACCTGCATCCAGGCTTTTCTGTAATAACTGGAGAGACTGGTGCTGGTAAGAGCATCATCCTTGGTGCCATTGGTCTGCTCCTCGGACAGCGCGCAGATGCCAAGGCTATCAAGCAAGGAGCAGACAAATGTGTCATTGAGGCACAATTCGACCTCTCGCGTTATAAGATGCAGGAGTTCTTCAACGAAAACGATATAGAATACGACCAAAGCGACTGTATTATCCGTCGTGAACTAACGGCATCGGGCAAGAGCCGGGCCTTTATCAACGACACCCCCGTACAACTATCCCTGTTGAAAGAACTTGGCGAACAACTCGTCGATGTGCACTCCCAGCACCAGAACCTGTTGCTCAACAAGCAGGATTTCCAATTGAATGTCGTAGATGTCATTGCCAACGACGCAAAAGAATTAGTGGACTATCAGAAAACCTACAACCAGTATCAGGCAACAGCCAGAGAACTGCAGACCTTGAAGGACGATATAGAACGCAACCGCCAGAACCTGGACTTCCTACAGTTCCAGTGCGACGAACTGACGCAGGCCAACCTCGCAGAAGGTGAACAGGAAGAGTTGGAACAGCGGAGCGATGTGATGAGTCATTCCGAGGAAATCAAAAGTGCCCTCTATGAGGCTGATAACGCCCTCTCCTCCGAAATGACGGGTGTCATAGAATCCCTGCGGACAACCATTTCCGCCCTGAAAGGCATCGACCGTGTATGGCCAGATGCCCAGGAACTGACGGAACGCCTTAACAGCAGTTATATTGAATTGAAGGACATCGCCCAAGAGATCAACGCCAAACTCGAAGATACTGACTTTGACCCTGCTGAACTCGATGCCGTCAACAACCGCCTCGACAAACTCTATGATCTGGAGAAGAAATATCATGTGAATACTGTTGATGAACTAATTACTAAGCGCGACGAGTTAAAGCATCAACTTGGCAATATAGAGAACAGCGACGAAGCCCTGAGTGAACTCCAGCAGAAACTTGCAAAACTGCAAGCACAGGCTCGGAAAGAAGCCGACGCCCTGACAAAACTCCGTACAAAAGCCGCCCGACAGATCGAAAAGGATATGCAAGCACGGCTTATCCCCTTAGGCATGCCTAACGTACGTTTCAGCATAGAGGTCGCTCCATCTGCGCTCGGTGCCAATGGACAGGACAAGATCGCCTTCCTCTTCAGTGCCAACACTTCCACCC
>JAFYPG010000173.1 GCA_017547605.1 Prevotella sp. | reverse complement strand
CCGAAGAGGGTACGTGCCATCAGTTCCTTAAAATCATCCGAGTCGTCACCCTGCGAACGGGCCATCCATTCAAATGCTTTGTCGTACGCATTATAATCGGAGAAGATATTAGCCACGTCATAGACATAGTCCATCTGTTCGTCAGGCATCACCTCCCTCATCTGTTCACGGAAGAAATCATCGGCCTCTTCCATCTTCCCTTCGTTGATCAGGATCTCTCCTTGGAGATACAGTGCCTCCTGTTGGTCAACGGCCTGAATATGTTTGGCGTACTCCCTTGCCGTGTCGAAGTCCTTCACACTTAGAGCCTCACGGGCTTTGTAAAGGAGCGGACCGACGGCATCGGGATTGTATTCCAGTGCCCTGTTGATGGCATTGTCCGCTTCCTCCAACCTGCCATTATACTGGTAATAGTCGGCAATGTCGGCAAGGTCATCGGCATCCATATAGATGGAACTTCCCTGCTGAATGGACTCCTCGTATTGCCTTAGGATCTGCTGGAATTCCTTGCTGTCGAAATAAGCCTGGTTGTCTGTCATCTATTTGTTGATCTTCGCCCAAGTATCCTTAAGTCCGACCGTCTTGTTGAAGACGGGTTTCTCGGATGTGGAGTCTGTGTCGGGCGTGAAGTAGCCGATACGCTGGAACTGCAGATAGGTCAGCGGTTTCATGTCAGCCGCAAAGGGCTCGATATAGCAGTTCTTCAGCACACTGAGTGAATCCGGGTTGATGATCTGTTTCATGGCCGTTACGGCGTCGCAGTTCTGCTCCTCACGGATACGGGCCAGTTCGTCACGGGGGTTCTCCACCTTCCACAGACGGTCGTAGAGACGTACCTCGGCCTTGACGGCATGAGCGCAACTCACCCAGTGGAGCGTCTTTCCCTTGATCTTTCGGTTAGAACCAGGCAGACCACTGCGTGACTCTGGATCGTAGGTGCAGTAGATGGTGGTGACATTGCCGTTCTCATCCTCGTCACAGGGATGATCCTCGTTGCACTGGATGATATAGGCATTCTTCAGGCGCACCTCCTTGCCAGGAGCCAGTCGCATGAACTTCTTCTCGGCCTCTTTCATGAAATCGTCGCGCTCGATCCACAGTTCACGGCTGAACTCGATGGTGTGCGTGCCGTCGGCCTCATTCTCTGGATTGTTCACGGCGGTAAGCTGTTCCACCTGTCCCTCGGGATAGTTGGTGATGACCACCTTCACGGGATCCAAGACGGCTGATACGCGGATGGCACGGCTGTTCAGATCATCACGAACAGCACTCTCTAAAAGTGCCATGTCATTAAGGGCGTCGATCTTCGTATAGCCGATCTTGTCAATGAAACTGACAATACTCTCAGGACTGTAGCCACGGCGGCGGAAACCGCAGATGGTCGGCATACGGGGATCGTCCCAGCCACTGACGAGTTTTTCGTTCACCAGTGCCAGCAGGTTGCGCTTCGACATCAGCGTGTAGTTCAGGTTCAGTTTATTGAACTCCGTCTGGCGGGGACGGTTATCCTCGATGTTGTCTGTCTCACCCTTCCACTCTTTCATCCAGGTGACGAACAGATCATAGAGAGGACGATGCTCCACGAACTCCAGTGTACACCAAGAGTGGGTGACACCTTCCAGATAGTCGCTCTGGCCATGGGTGAAGTCGTACATGGGGTAGGCGTTCCACTTGTTGCCTGTACGGATATGGGGGATATTCAGTACACGGTAGATCAGCGGATCGCGGAACAGCATATTCGGATGGGCCATGTCGATCTTGGCACGGAGTACCAATGTGCCTGGCTCACACTTGCCGCTGTTCATATATTCGAAGAGTTTCAGGTTCTCCTCGACAGGACGATCGCGGAAAGGACTGTTCGTTCCCGGACTCGTGGTGGTTCCCTTCTGTTGGGCGATGGCCTCAGAACTTTGCTCATCCACATAGGCACGTCCCTGCTTGATGAGCCACACGGCGAAGTCCCACAGTTCCTGGAAATAGTCGCTGGCGTAATAGACGTTGGCCCACTGGAAGCCGAGCCATTTGATGTCGTTCTCGATGCTCTCGATATATTCTGTATCTTCCTTGATGGGATTCATATCGTCAAAGCGGAGGTTACAGGTACCACCGTATTTCTTGGCTAAGCCGAAGTCGATAGCGATGGCCTTGGCATGACCGATATGCAGATAACCATTAGGCTCCGGTGGGAAACGGGTTTGCATCCGACCACCGTTCTTGCCTTCTGCCAGGTCGTCAATCACCTTCTGTTCGATGAAACTCACCGACTTTTTCTCTTCATTCACATTCAAATTCTTCTCTTCCATATATCTCTTTATCTTTTTACATTCTTACTTTTACTTAATTCCCCGTTCGTTCAGGGCCTTACTATATTTTGCCGCGTTCCTCAGATGCTCCTGATAAGTCTTGGCAAAGTTGTGCGTACCAGAGAAGTCCTCCTTGGCACACATATAGAGGTACCCATGATCCACCCTGTTCAGGACGGCATCGATGCCAGCCACAGAAGCGATCTTGATAGGTCCCGGGGGGAGTCCTACGTTCTTGTAGGTATTATAGGGACTGTCGAATAACAGCATGTTGTGGTAGATGCGCTTGATGGCGAAGTCCTTCAGGGCAAACTTCACGGTGGGGTCGGCCTGCAGGGGCATGCCCATCTTCAAACGGTTCAGGTACATCCCTGCTATCATGGGCTTCTCGGCGTTGTTGGCTGTCTCCTCGTCAATGATGCTGGCCACAGTACAAACCTCGTTGGGGGTCAGACCGAGGGCCTGGGCCTTGGCCATACGGTTGCTGTCCCAGAAACGGTCGTGCTCCTTCTTCAGGCGTGCCATCAAGTTTTCTAACGAGGTGTTCCAATACACTTCGTAAGTATCTGGCACAAACAGACTGGGGATGGTAGCAGTATCGTATCCCTGTTTGGCGCAGAAGTCATTGTCGTGCAACAAGATAGCCACGACGGCACTGTCGAGCATCAACTTACGTGAGAGGGCACCTGCCAGACGATCCAACGTACGACTCTCAGGGATGGTCAGTCTTACTGGTTCCTGGTGGCCGTTCTTTATATTCCTGAAAATAGTGAGTGCACTGGTATTGGGGGGAATGGCGTATCTTCCCGTCTTGATATGTGCAGAATAGTTTGTCGCACGTGCCAGGGTGTTAAACGCCATCAAACTTACGTGCTTGGCCATCGGCTCCAGTTTGGCACTGATGGAGTCTTGGGTGTCATCACCGTCGATATACACGTATTGAGTGCTATCGCTATTGGAGAAATCCGCCATATAGCAATGGTAGATGGCACCTATCAGGAGGACCAGACAGAGCGCCGCCGCCAACAGATAATATTTAGGGTTGACCTGTTTCATATTACATGATTGCTAAATCGTGTGCAAAGTTACAACATTTTACGCTCATTTTCTTCGATTACTCGAAAAATTTTCGTATCTTTGCATCAAATTGCAGAATTATGAAACTCAGGTTTTCTATACAATACGGGACACAATGGGGCGAGAATCTCCATGTTGTGATCTGTTATGTCAGTTCAGACGGCACTCGGAAGCAGTATAACCTGCTGATGACGACCGAGGATGGAACGCAATGGGTACTCGAGACGGCCGCCTTGGAGTCCCGTCAGCATCCGATCTCTACGTTTACTTATTATTATCAGGTGGAAGATGCTGACGGACAGGTGCTTAGAAAGGAGTGGACACAGGTGCCGCGCACCTATCCTTTCGACTCCTCGAAGAGCTATATCCTTTCTGACCAGTGGCGCGACCTCCCTTTGCAGCATCATCTCTATTCCAGTGCTTATCGCATTACGAACGGTCTGGCTGTCGGTGAAGAGGTCCAACCTCTACGGATGCCTCTTTATCGTAAGACCATCCTCTTCCGTGTCTCGGCACCTCAGTTGCTCAGTGGACAGTCGGTGGCGCTTCTCGGCAGTCATCCCACATTAGGAGGCTGGAATCCCACCCGATACCTCCGTATGGA
The DNA here is from genome assembly GCA_017547605.1 of Prevotella sp. GTDB lineage: Bacteria > Bacteroidota > Bacteroidia > Bacteroidales > Bacteroidaceae > Prevotella. Next base: position 8,467 of record JAFYPG010000173.1, on the reverse strand, counting down.
ATATCTCGGACAGAGTGAGTGGATGCTCTCTGTGAATGTCGATTCCATCTTGTTACCACTGGAGTATAAGTATGTTATTGTGGATGACCAGACGAATACGCTGTTGTCGTGGGAGGAGGGCGATAACCGTCTTGTCGAGGGCAATGACGACTTGTCATCCCCTGATGCACAACTCCGCGACGGTTCCGTGCTGGTGCTTTATGGTGAGGGCCTGCGTATGAGGGAACATACCTGGCGGGCGGCAGGTGTCGTAGTGCCCGTATTCTCATTGCGGAGTGAACATTCCTATGGCGTAGGCGACTTCGGAGACCTGCGACGGATGGTAGATTGGGCTGTGGAGACGGGTATGAAGATCATCCAACTGTTGCCTGTCAACGATACGACGGTTTCCCATCATTGGAACGACTCCTATCCTTATAATATCGTCTCGGCCTTTGCCCTTCATCCGCATTATCTGGATCTGGAGGAACTGGGTGCCCTGAAGAGCAAGGCCAAGATGACAGCCTATCACCGTCAGCGTCGTGAACTGAACGCCTTGGGCTATAGCGACTATGAGGCGGTGGATCGAGTGAAGTCGGCGTATATTCAGGAGGTTTATGAGGAACGAGGCCAACAGACGTTCGATAGCAAAGAGTATAAACAATGGTTTGCAGAGAACAAGGACTGGCTGGAGCCATACGCCCTGTGGGTAATCAGGAATGAGAAGAAAGAAATTAGGAATTGTGATATCATCTATTATATCCAGTATCAGCTCCATCGGCAGTTGAAGGCGGCGGCCGATTATGCTCGTTCTAAGGGTGTTATCCTGAAGGGCGATGTGCCCATCGGTGTGAACCGTGAGAGTGTGGAGACGGCCACTCATCCAGAACTCTTTAATCTCGACTGTTCGACAGGTGCTCCCCCAGATACCTTCTCCCAGAACGGACAGAACTGGGGCTTCCCCACCTATAACTGGAGTGAAAAGCGCAAGACCAAAGGGGTAAGTCTGACAGACTGGTTCCGTCGCCGTCTGCGCTGGATGGAACAGTATTTCGATGCCATCCGCATCGACCATGTGCTGGGCTTCTTCCGCATCTGGGAAGTACCACGGGATGCCGTCTTCGGACTGCTTGGCCATTTCTCACCGGCCTTGCCACTGACGGTGGGCGAGATCGAGTATTTTGGTCTGCCTTTCCGTCGCGACCTCTTCACCCGTCCGTTCATCAACGACCGTGTGCTGGATCGTCTCTTTGGCATCCACGCCCAGTTTGTCCGTGAGAACTTCCTGATTCCTCGTGCCTATGGGCTCTATGATCTCAAGGCTGAGTACGACACCCAGCGGAAGGTGCAGGCCCATTTCGAGGGAAGGGGCGATGAGAACAGCCTGTGGATCCGCGATGGCCTTTATCGTCTCATCAGTGGTGTCCTCTTCGTAGAGGATCCCCACCAGCCAGAGATGTATCACCCACGCATTGGGGCTTATCAGGAACCTGTATATGATGCTCTGAGTGGGGAAGAGAAAGATGCCTACATGCGTCTATACAACAATTTCTTCTACCAGCGTCATAACTTCTTCTGGGGACATCATGCCATCCGTCGTCTGACGGAGATCTTCTCCCAGACGCAGATGCTCTGTTGTGCTGAGGACCTGGGGATGCTCCCCGATTGTGTGCAACCCGTACTCGACCAACTCCGTATCCTCACCTTGGAGATCCAGTCGATGCCGAAACATACGGGCTATGAGTTTGCGCATCTCGACGGTAATCCCTACCGTAGTGTTGCCACCTTCTCCACCCACGATATGTCGCCCTTGCGTCTGTGGTGGGAAGAGAGTCCTGAGCGCACCCAGCGCTATTATATCTCCATGCTCCAGAAACAGGGACGTGCCCCTGAGCACCTGCCTGCCCACGTGGCCGAGGAGATCATCGCCCGCCATCTCTACTGTCCGTCGATGCTCTGCATGCTCTCTCTTCAGGACTGGTTGGCGATGGACAGTGAACTGCGTGCCAAGAACCCGCGTGAGGAACGCATCAACGTGCCCAGCGATCCTTATAACCGTTGGAAGTACCGCATGCATCTCAACATAGAGGCTCTCCTCGCCGCTACTAAATATAATAATAAGGTGAAAACGATGATCACGAGGTCGAAGAGATAGTTTATGGTTTAGAGTTTATAGTTTTATAGATGATGACTTATAGCACGTATATCTTTGATCTTGATGGGACATTGCTTGATACCCTTGGCGATCTGACGGCTTCCGTGAACTATGCCATGCGGACACATGGGATGCCAGAACATCCGATAGACGATGTGCGGCGGTTCGTAGGTAACGGGGTGCGGAAACTGATGGAGCGTGCGATTCCCCAGGGAACCGGGAATCCTCTGTTCGAAGAGACATTCGCCACCTTCCGTCAGTATTATATGGCACACTCGCTGGATACGACGAAACCATACGAGGGTATTCCTGAGATGTTGGCAGAACTCCAGAAACGTGGTTGCCGCCTGGCAGTAGTCAGCAATAAGATGATGGCGGCCACCCAGGAGTTGATCCGTCATTTCTTCCCAGGCACCATCGAGGTGGCCATCGGCGAGCACGAGGCTGAGGGTATCCGTAAGAAACCAGCCCCTGATACCGTCCTGGCTGCCCTGCGTCAGCTTGGAGTAGGGAAGGAGGGTGCTGTCTATGTCGGTGACAGCGATGTCGATATCATGACCGCCCGTAACAGCGGTCTGCCCTGTATCTCCGTCCTTTGGGGCTTCCGAGACCGTGATTTCCTGATACAGCACGGGGCGGAAACATTCGTCTCTGTCCCTTCTGAGTTACTTGGGGATCATTCCTGAAAAAGTAAAACAACTTGTTTTACCTTGTAAAGTGCCATCTCTTTAAGTGGAAGAGATATCTTCTATGAAGGTAAAACAATTTGTTTTGCTTTTAAGGGGGCCGTTCTTTACAACTGTTGCAGACGGGCGATATATTTCCCGAGGATGTCGAACTCAAGGTTGACCACCGTTCCCACCTTGATGTCGCAGAAGTTCGTATGTTCGAAGGTATAGGGGATGATCGCCACTTGGAAGGTGTTCGAGGTGGGGTTGCAGACCGTCAGACTGACACCATTGACGGTGACGGAACCCTTATCCACTGTGAAGTAACCCTTCTTGGCCATCTCCCTGTTCTCCGGGTATTCAAAGGTGAAGTAGGTTGAGCCGTCGGCGTCCTCCATGGCGACGCATTTCGCCGTCTCATCCACATGTCCCTGTACGATATGACCATCCAGACGACCGTTCATCAGCATCGAGCGCTCCACATTCACCTTGTCGCCTACCTGTAAGAGTCCAAGATTAGTCCTGTCGAGCGTCTCCTTCATGGCTGTCACCACGTACTTGTCATCCTCGATGCTCACCACCGTCAGGCACACACCGTTATGCGCCACACTCTGGTCGATCTTCAGTTCATCGACGAATGAGCATGTCAGCGTAAAATCAATATTCTCTCTGTCTTTCTTGATCGCTACAACGGTAGCAAACTCCTCTATAATGCCTGAAAACATATTATTGTTTAATCTTTAATGTTTAATATAAAAAACGGGTTACGTGCCGATGATTTGGTGAAAACTCCTGTTTCACACGATTTGGGGGTTCCCTGCTGTTGTAATCCACCGGCATTACTGCTCTCCCGTGAGGGATGACTGTGGCCCGCCATTGGCAAGGGAAACGGTCCCGATGATTTTTGTTAATGTAGAGTATCCCGATCTATGCGGCACGACCCGTATTTGAGTGCAAATATACGCATTTTCTTTGAATTATCCAACTTATTCCGAGAAAAATATATATCTTTGCAAAAAATTAAGGATTTTATGGCAAAGAACATCTGTATCATCGCGGGCGCAAGACCCAATTTCGTGAAAGTGTCTCCTTTGGTTCGTGCAATCGGAAAGTGCGACGATGCCCAGTGTCTGTTGGTTTATGCGGGTTGTGAGGACGATCCTACGCTGGAGCCTTCGCTCTTCGATGATCTTCAGATGCCCCGACCGCAGTATTTCCTGGGGGTTGACAGCACGAGCCTGAACGAGATCACCAGTCGGGTGATGGCGGCTTTCGATGCTTTTCTCGATGAGCATCCCGTTGATGTCGTGATCGTGGTGGATGACCTTGCCTCGACGATGGCGGCAGCGATTGTCACGAAGAAAAGGGGCATCCGTCTGGCGCACCTCGTGGCAGGCACGCGTTCCTTTGATATCAATATGCCGAAGGAGATCAACCGTCTGGTCATCGATGCCCTCAGCGACTACCTCTTTACGGCTGGCGTACGCTCAACGGGTATCGCCACACGCGAACAGTCGGAGAACTCACAGACCTATATGGTGGGTAATATCCTGATGGATACACTGCGCTTTAATTATAACCGCTTACGGAAACCTGCCTCCCTGCCTGATATTTGCGAGGGTGAGTATCTTGTCTTTACCCTGAACCGCAGAGCTCTTATCGCGGATACAGACAATCTCGCCAAGATGCTTCAGGTCATAAGGGAGGTCGCTGGCTCCACCCCAATCATCGCCCCGTTGCGGGGCCTCGCCCGCCAGGCTGTTGAAAACCTCACAGCTGTGAGGATCGTCGAACCATTAAACTATTTGGAATTCGGTTGGCTGACGGCGCATGCCAAGGGTATCATCACCGACTCGGGCAATGTCTCCGAGGAGGCTACCTTCAACGGTGTACCCTGTATCACGCTCAACAACTATACGGAGCATCAGGAAACCGTCAGTGTGGGCTCGAATGTCCTTGTGGGCGAAGACCCTGAAAAACTCCGTGATGCCCTTTCCCAACTCCTTGCAGGCAACTGGAAAAAATGCGCCCTGCCTGACCGTTGGGACGGTCGTACGGCTGAGAGAATCGTTAAGATTCTGGTAAATTAGAAATTAGGAATGAGGAATTAGAAATTGTGATTACTTCTATAGGCTGATACCTCTCACCTGCATAGGCAGAAGGGCTTGCCAGGAAATCACAATTTCTAATTCCTCATTCCTAATTTCTAATTTCTAATAGTTCTCGGCCTTCACCTGGAAGTATGCCTGCGGATGGTTACAGACGGGACACTCCTCGGGAGCCTTCTTGCCGATGACGATATGGCCGCAGTTTGAGCACTGCCAGATCACGTCACCATCCTTTGAGAACACGCGTTCCTTCTTGATGTTGTCGAGCAACTTGCGATAGCGCTCCTCGTGCTCCTTCTCGATCTTGGCCACACCCTCGAACTTCTCGGCAATCTCGTCAAAGCCCTCCTCACGGGCTTCCTGAGCCATACGGGCATACATATCCGTCCACTCGAAGTTCTCACCGTTGGCAGCAGCCTCCAGATTCTCGGGGGTGCTCTTGATGGCACCACCCTCCAGGAGCTTGAACCACATCTTGGCGTGCTCCTTCTCGTTGTTGGCCGTCTCCTCAAAGATGGCGGCAATCTGTACGTATCCGTCCTTCTTGGCCTTCGATGCCCAATAGGTGTACTTATTACGTGCCTGCGACTCGCCAGCGAAGGCTTCCTGCAGGTTCTTCTCTGTCTTTGTTCCTTTCAGTTCTTTCATAATCGTATTTGTTCTTGTTTTGTTTTGTCTTATTTTTCCAGTCCCTTGCCCGACATCAGGAGCTCTACCAGCGGGTAGTCCTTATAGCAGTGGCGCTGCTGGTCCCAGAAGCCGAAGTCGGCATCGTAGCACCAGGTCGTCCAGGCGATGTCGAACTCGTCGAACACGGTCAGCACGTCACGATACCAGTTGTAGGCCAACTCGCGATCCACGGGCTCATACACACCCCACTCGCCGCAGAACAGTTGTAGGTCATACTTCTTGGCGGCTTCGATGGCATCCTTGAACTGCTCACGGATCTTGTCGATGTTCCACACCTCTTCAGTATAGGGCTTCAGTTCAGGCTTGATGGCGTCAGGCGCAGCATCGTAGTCTTCCTTCGACACGAGCACACCGGGATAGTTCACCTTACCCTTGTAGGCAGCACACAACGGCGACCACCAGGCACCATAGTGGGTCAGGAGCATCGGGTTGTAGTAGTGGAAACTGAGGATAATGTTCTTGTCGCCCTCGGGCACCTTCAGGTACTTGATGGTCTGATGTCCCTGCCACAGGTTACTGCCGATGACCAGCGTGCGCTGGGGCTCCAGTTCGCGCAGGGCCTTGTGCACCTTGGCGATCAACTGGTTCCACTGCTCGTGCTCCTCAGCCACGGGCTCGTTCATAAACTCGTAGGCTACCCAGTCGTTGCTGCGGTCTTTCAGGAATTCCGACAACTGGCGCCACAGGTTGATCAGGTCCTCCTGCGACTTCTCCGAGGTAAACAGCGTGTTGGCAGCCTTATCGTCCTCGTTCACGGCATTGAAATAGTGCGAACGGATGATGTGCAGATCGACGATGGCGCGCAGGTTGTGCTTCTTGGCCCAGTCGAGGGCGTTATTCAGCAGATCCCATGCCTCAGGCAACTTATTACCATCCTCGTCCCAGAACTGTACCTCGTCAATGGGGATGCGCACGAAGTCGAAACCGATCTCCTCCAGACGGGCGAAGTCGTCCTCCTGGATATGCAGACGACGAGCCTCACCGCGCTGCTCCGACTGCGAGAGCCAGTGACTGATATTCGTGCCCCGCTTGATGCGGAAGTTATTCACTTGTCCTGCCTGATCCTGACTCTGGGTCTTGTTCTGACATGACGTGATAGCAAACATGGTGGCCATGATGAGGGCCATGGTAAAGATTTTCTTAGTCATACAAATAAATATTTAGTTATACGTTCTTTTTAACCAGTTCCTTATTGGTTGCAAAGTTACATAAAGTATTCCATATCACCAAATGTATATCGCAAAAAATACAAAAAAAGTTCGCGATAAACTTGTGTATATCAGAAGGATTATGTAAATTTGCCCCCAAATATTGTTTAATCATTAAAACCGAAACTAAAAATGACAAAGAAACTGATTTTGATGCTCGTCGTGGCATACGCCTGCACTTTGAGTGCCGATGCTCAGGGCTGGCTGGGCAGACTGAAGGACCGTGCCGTAGATGCAGCCAAGCGTACCGTTGAATATAATGTGGAGCGTAAGACGACGGATGCTGTCGATGACGCCATGAATCCCGATACGTCGAGCAAGAGTTCCAAGAAGAGCAACGATGCCGACTATGAGGATGAAGAGGTAGGTGACACCTACGATCCTCAAGCAGGTGCAGCCAAGAGCGACTTTGTTCGTGGTGGTACGATTATGTTCCAGGACAATATGGAAGGCGAGCAAGTAGGTGAATTCCCCTCTAAGTGGGATTTGGTGCGCGGTAATGCTGAGATCGCTACTATTCAGGGCCAGAAGTGTATTGCCCTTGTGGATGGCGACGGTTGGATCACGCCGCTGGTCAAGGGAGGCATCAAGAACTATCTGGGTGATATGTTCACCGTAGAGTATGATATGCTCTTCGACGACCGTCCAAAGGATGGCGCACCCAGCATCGAGCTCGACATTATGAATGAGAACGAGAGGCATGACCATGAGTTGTTTACCATTCATTATAATATGGCATACGACAAGCAGACGATAGATTGTGACTATGTCCGTCCGACGGAGGAGGGTTTTTCTCATAAGGAGGGCTCCTCTACTGCCCATGAGGTTTGTGTCATCAATGATGGCCGCTGGCACCATTTTGCCCTGTCTTTCAACAAACGTGCCATCAAGTTCTATGTCGATGGCAAGCGTGTGATTAATGTGCCTAATGCAAAGGCTGGTGCTGGCTGGCTGACATTGTGGTCTGGTGGCAAAGATGATCGTCCTACCTATGTCAAGAACGTAGTGATTGCCAAGGGTGCTGTTGAACTCTATGAGAGAAACGCTACTGATATGTCTGCCGTTGAGAAGGCTATCGCCGAGACAGGTAAGTTCGTTACCAATAACATTCTCTTCGAGACGGGCAAGGCTACGCTGAAGCCAGAGTCGATGGCTGAGATCCAGAAGGTGGCTGACTTTATGAAGAAGAACCCGAGTGTGCGCTTCGAGGTGCAAGGCCATACCGACAACCAGGGCTCCGACGCCATCAACGATCCTCTCTCTCAGCAGCGTGCCGAGGCTGTTATCAAGGCGCTTGAACAACTCGGCTGCGATCCCTTCAACATGCGTGCTGTGGGTAAGGGTTCTCATGAGCCCGTGGCCGATAACTCCACTGACGCGGGTCGTGCCAAGAACCGTCGTGTAGAATTTATCAAACGCTAAGGCCGTTTAGAACGGTTATACAGTAATCTCGCCCCGCAGGCTTTGCGTCATTAACTGACGGATGGTCTGCGGGTCGTCTTTATAGTGGGATTGCAGGAACATCAGTTTTGTAACGGCGCTCTCTACGGTCATGTCGCGGCCACTGATGACACCCACCTCCTGCAGATGGTAGCCACAGTCGTAGCGGCTCATCTCGACGGCGCCCTGTAGGCACTGGCTGATGTTCACGATCACCTT
>JAFYPG010000172.1 GCA_017547605.1 Prevotella sp. | reverse complement strand
GTGTGCCCTAATCTAGTTGCTCGTAAACGGAATTGTTGGATTTGTATTCGGGAACGATGGCTTTCATCTTGGCGACGGTGGCCATGCTATCATAACGTTTGGAGATATCAATCAGTTCATTGATATCCTTGCAAACCGCATCATAATCATACTCACGCACTTCGGCGATACGAATCTTCTCATGGAACGTCGGTTTCGTACCCTCCAACTCGCTGAGCACCTCCTCACTGAGTTTTTCACCAGGTCGCAAACCCGTAAACTTGATTTCCACATTCTTCGCGCCCGATAGTTTGATCATACGATTAGCCAAATCAGCGATCTTCACGGGTTGGCCCATATCGAAGACGAAGATCTCACCGCCATTACCCTTCGTACCAGCCTCCAGCACCAACTTACAAGCCTCCGGGATCAGCATGAAATAACGTACGATACGCTCGTCAGTGACCGTCACAGGTCCACCATTGCGAATCTGTTCACGGAACAAAGGTATCACTGACCCATTCGAACCCAGCACATTACCAAATCTCGTCGTCACAAACTGCGTTCTGGCACTGGGACCGCCCAACTGTGACACCGTCACAAAACTGTCCTTATTACCTAATGATTGCAGATGCGATATAATCTTCTTCTCCTTGATAGCCTGATCCAGCGCCTGCACATAAATCTCGCAGATACGCTTCGAACAACCCATGACGTTCGTGGGATTCACTGCCTTGTCAGTCGAGATCATCACAAACTTCTTGACCCCGTATTTCACACTCAGATCAGCAATCACCTTCGTACCATAGATATTGTTCAATACAGCCTCCGAGGGATAATCCTCCATCATCGGCACATGCTTATAAGCCGCGGCATGGAACACATAGTCAGGACGGAAACGCTTAAACACCTCCTCCATCCGCTTGGAGTGACAGATGCTTGTTACCAACGTCTCAGCGGGGATGCTGGGGAATTCCTTGGCCATCATCAGTCGTAGGTCATGTTCAGGTGTCTCCGCCTGGTCAATCAGCATCATGGCAGCCGGTTTGAACTGAGCCACCTGACGCACGATCTCAGAACCGATCGAACCAGCCGAACCAGTGATCATCACGCGCTGCCCTTCCAAAAGTTCAGCCACGGACTTCAGATCTACACGAATCTCATCTCTCGGCAGCAGTTCCTCCACGTTGACCTCTTTCAGTTGCAGGTTACCATAGTCCTCTCCGTTTTGTCCATTACTACCCAGCGTCACCTCCTTGGCATTCTCTGCCATAAAGATCTTCGCCCCTGCACCAAGGATAATATCTTGCAGTTCCTGATTAAAGCGGAACTCATTAGTACGATAAGGAGCCACCAGCACACCCTCGATATCATTGTCCTTGATAACCTTGGTCAGGTCTTCACAGACGGAATAGACTCTCTCACCCATAATCTCCTGGTGCTTCGTATTCTTATGATGCGTGATAAAGCCCTTCACAACAAAGCGCCTAGGTCGCTGACTCATGACATTCTTCGCCAGACCTACGCCACCCGACATGGCACCGTAGATCAGCACACGCAGGGCCCTTGTATTCGAGAAAGCCACGTCGTATAGAGTCTTCACAAAGATACGCAGCGCCCACATCAGCAGGGTGGCAATTGTGAAAGTCAGGACGATACTGGTCGGATTGAAATAGACGAAATAGTCATGGGGCAATAGGTACATCACGAAATGGGCAATCAATACCAGGCCCAACGAGATGAGGTTTCCATATACTACGCGCATCAGATCGACGAACGATGAATAGCGCATAAATCCAGCATAAGTATGGAAGATCCTGAACCCCGGGATACTCAACAGGACAAAACAGTTCACCGTGTTAAGTACCCTAAAGGTATTTTTATAAAGCGTCGGGGCATCATGGAATGCAAGATAAGTCATTGCCCCACTGATGATGATGATGAAGCAATCTATCAGAAAGATGCTCCAGTAAGGCAGCGATTTCTTTGTAAAATACCAGTTTAATATCTTGTCAAACGGATTCTTCATATCCTAATTCTTACGAATTTGGCTGCAAAATTAATTAATATTTTTGAAAGTTCCAAATAATATCGATAAAAATTACTCTATTGCCGTTGTATGTGGATGGTAGGCAGGCCCCAGAAGACTACGTGTAGGATCCGAATAGTTGCAGGTGATGCCGCCTAAGTCAAAGAGCAGGTGCGCCACATCATCCAGACACACAGGCAGATGCGCCCGGAGTTTGATCTCCTCAAAGACCGCCGGTCGCTTGGCCACAAAACTCTCACTACACCAGATCACAAAAGGAATTTCGCGGACATTTCGCTTTGACTCCTCATCCGTCAGTCCACCAGCCAGTCGTCCATAGCGATGACTGGGGCCATCAAATATATTGTCCCCATGATCCGACAGATACACCATCACCGCATCCTGCTCCCGGAACGCATCCATGATCATCCCCAAGACCTTGTCATGATACCGCGTCGCATTGTCATACTCCGCCACTCGCTGCCGTTCCTCCTCATCCAGATCCTCTCTGGGAATATCTGTCCCCTTGAAATACGCGAACGCCTCTGGATAGCGGCTCTTCGCCTCCAGATGCTGCCCGTACAGATGGATGATGTTCAGCGACTTCCTATCCTTGAGGAACATGCTCTGGCACCGTTCGACAAACACCCCGTCATAGCGGTCGATAAAGTCGTTCCTGACGTCAAAGCAACGCTCACTGATACGCTGGGGCGACATAAAATAGCCACAGGTATAGTCGCGGAACCCCACCTTCCACCGCGTAAACTGGTTATCGAAATACCCCACCCGATAGCCTGCCTGCTTAAAGATTGCGGGAAAGAGCACATCCTGTAGGGGATCATCCGCCTGGTGGTTGTCACAACTCTGCAGTGAGATGAGGTAACGCATGGCACTGTGCGTGAAACAGACAGGCGAGCAAGCATGGTCGAATGCCACCAGATGTTTCTCCGCACACAGTCTGGGCGTCGTTGGAAGTTCATAGCCATAGAGCGGTGAATGATACTTGTTAAACGACTCCCCGATGACCAGCACGATGACTGGTGCCTCCGATGTCTCAGGCTGCCGATCCACACGGATACTGTCCATCAGCGTTACAATCCGATCGACGTCAGAATGCGACTCCTCCACAAACTGCACCGAGTGATACAGTCCCGCAACGGTATTGTAGCCATGGTTGGTCCAACTCAGCGGGATAAGGGGGAGGATCAATCCTGCCAGTGCGACAACGATGGCAAGTACACGCTGAAATCTCGCCTTGAAAAAGCGGTCGAGTCGTGTACCCGTGACCCACTTGATCATGGCCACATAAAGGACACAAGCCACGATGAGGACGCCAAGAGCCCGCCACGATATCAAATAGTTACAGACGAACTCCCAGGCCTCCTGGAAGTTCGTCTGCATAACAATCGTCATCACCGTCTCATTGATGCGTGCTCCGACCACCAAATAACTGGCTGTCTCGAGGAAGAAGAGCAGGTAGATGACGGTGAAGAAACTGGCAACGAGGCGTTTATGGCAATGGATGAGCCACAGGATGACGACACTCCAGGCCAACGAATGGACGAAGGCTGTGGCAAACAACCACTTCGCAAAATGATCGCAATCATACCCGGCAGGCAGACTCAACAGCAGCCCCGCCAGCAGCACCACAGCCCATCCACGCATCTTCACGCTGTCATGCTATTCCCACTCGATCGTTGCAGTGGGTTTCGGCGTGAGGTCATACAACACGCGATTCACCCCCGGCACCTCGGTAATGATGCGCTTCGTGATATGATGCAGCAGTTCGTATGGGATCTCCTCAATCGTCGCCGTCATGGCATCACGGGTATTCACGGCACGGATGATGACGGGCCAGTCCCAACTGCGCTTATTCTCCTTCACACCAGTTGACTTATAGTCGGGTACTACGGTGAAATATTGCCAGACCTTACCTTCCAGACCATTCTTGGCAAACTCCTCACGCAGGATGGCATCAGATTCACGCAGAGCCTCCAGACGATCACGCGTAATGGCTCCTGTGCAACGGACACCCAGTCCAGGACCGGGGAATGGCTGACGATACACCATGTTATCAGGCAAGCCCAGTTCATGACCTACCACACGTACCTCATCCTTAAAGAGCAGTTTGATCGGCTCTACCAGTTCGAACTGCATATCCTCAGGCAGTCCACCCACATTATGGTGCGACTTCACAGGACCCGACTCGATGATATCAGGATAGATGGTACCCTGTGCCAGGAAACTGATACCCTCCTGCTTACGGGCTTCCTCCTCAAACACACGGATAAACTCAGCACCGATGATCTTGCGCTTCTGTTCGGGATCAGCCACACCAGCCAGTTTATCTAAGAAGCGATCCGTGGCATCCACATACACCAAGTTGGCGTTCATCTCATCGCGGAACACCTTAACCACCTGCTCAGGCTCACCCTTGCGCAGCAGTCCATGGTTCACGTGCACAGAGACCAGTTGCTGGCCCACCGCCTTGATCAGCAAGGCAGCCACCACTGATGAATCCACACCACCCGAGAGTGCCAGCAGCACTTTCTTGTCACCGATCTGAGCCCTCAACTCCTGAATCTGTTCGTCGATAAACTTCTTGGCCAGTTCCGGCGTCGTAATGCGCTCCATCGACTCCGGCCTCACATTTCCTGTTGTCATATTCTTTATAATTTTAAGTTGTTTTATTTTGCGCATGCAAAATTACTAAAAACTAAGCGAAATCCAAAACAATTCCCTTGAAAAATTTGGTGGAGTCAAAAAAATGCGCTACCTTTGCCAACGAATCGTTAACACGTCTAACCCTAAGAAAGACAAATGATGAAACAGTTTTTTGTTCTGATAATGACCGCCATTTGCTGCGGAATGAGCCTGGGTAGTTGTTCTCAGGAAGTTGTCAATGAGTCCCGTCTCGTGCCCCAACCCGCCATAAGCATAACAACGCGCACGGATCTGTCTGTCAATAAGGGCGTTATCTATCTGATGGACACCTTGGGTGCCTGTGTCACGATGCTCGAGAGTGATGGTTCAGGCAACTATGCCTCCACCTCACTCGATCCCGGCGAATACGATCTCTACGCTCTTGCCAGTGATAACCTCGCGAGTCTGGATCTCCCCTCGCCGGAAGAGGCTTCGGCAACCAGTCTGATCAGAGCCTCGGGTGAAACTATGGGTGACCTTCTGATGGCCCATCAGCATGTACGTCTGCAGGAAGGCCAGAACACTTCCCTGCATCTCATCCTCGATCGCAAGGTGATCTGTCTCAAGGAAATCCAGATCAGTCAAGTACCGTCAGAAGCCACAGCAGTAAGTCTTAGCATCGCCCCACTCTATCCAAGCATCCTTCTCAATGGCTCATACGACACAGAAGACACTCCCCAAACCCACACCGTCCAACTTGATAAAGGCGATGGCACCACTTGGCATAAAGCCCCGAATTCGATACTTTTCCCATCGATGGGGACGACAAGCATGACCGTCACATTCGCCCTGCCCAGAGGACCCAAGGCCTACCTTTTCACCTCCTCAGAACCCTTCACGCCCAACCATCCAGTACGTCTGCTTGGCACTTACAGCGATGAGTGGGAGGCGTCAGAGATTCCAGTGCCCAAGGGCACTTATCAAGGCTATTATGTCGTGAGCGTCGATACCGAGAACAGAACCGCCGTGTTGTTGAGGAAGACACAGGAGAAGGGGATCACCTCGGAAGCCCAGATGAACCAGCGCGCCAGGGAGATCAATCGTCCTGCGGGTGCCTTGACAGACCATTGGCGACTGCCAACAGAGGATGAGTGCAGGACATTTCTCTCCGACACTAACGTGAATCAGATTATCTATAATAAGTGGTATTATTGTTTGTCAGACGGCCATCTCGTCCGCTTGTCAAGCATCAAACAGAGCGACGGTACAATCCTCATCGAAGGTCCCTACAGAACCACCTATGTCGATCCCATCTATTATCGTCCCGTCATCGACATCCGTTGGTAGCCCTTTCCACGTACTTTACTTTTTTCATGAATCCGCCAATCATATTCCTGACGGTGAGCCATACAGACTTAACAGGACTCAGATCCTCCACGGTGTGGAACACCTCATACCGCCATCTCACTTTGTTGAACATCGGTATTAGGCTATAAAGACTATGGTTCACCCTGAGCGAAGCCAAGCACTCCTCTAACAAATAGCAGTCCGCCTTCTCACTGACCTCCATCCACAAGGCATAATCATTATGCCTCTCGATGTTCCTTACGCGGAATCCACCTAACTTCTGCGCGTCATACATCACGGTCAAATATCCCATCCAGCAACATTTGACAAGATCCTTGTGAGTGACCACCTTCAAGCCTCCCATCATGTCACCTCTGTCTTTCGAGTCCATGTTGATGTACTTATATTTCGTATAGGTAAAGGCGTAACCATTTTCCTTCATAAACGCCACCTGCTTTTCCAACTTGGTTGGTTCCCACAGATCTCCCACGTTCAGGAAGGCGATATACTTTCCCCTCGCATCCCTCAATGCAGAGTTCATCGAAGAAGCCGATCCTTTACTTTCTATATTCTTCGACACATGGATTCGTTTATCTTTCATCAGATCCATCATCTGCGAAATGGTATCATCTTTCGACGAGTCATCCATAAAGATGAGCTCCCAGTTCTGATACGTCTGTGCGATGACGCTCCTGACGCTCTCTGTCACATAACGCCCATTGTCTTGCGACAGCATGATAATACTCACCAAATCCTTCCCTTTCATCACAACACGTTTGCCTTAATGGTTTCCACAATATACTTCACATCCTCATCCGTCACATACGGTCCACTCGGCAGACACATACCCACCTTGAAGACCGCCTCAGAGACACCATTCACGTATGCGGGTACATCCTTATACACAGGCTGTTTGTGCATGGGCTTCCATACAGGTCTGGCCTCAATACCAGCCTGATCTAATGCCACACGCAAAGCCTCCACATTATCATTCGGCTGACAATCCGTCACTGCCGATGATGCCGCATGGATCACGCCTGCAGCCCCTCCGACAGCCCCAGTCACGATGGCCTTATACGCATGCTCCTGCCCCTTCACCTTCACTTCCGGATCAATGGTAATCGTACAAAGCCAATAGTTCGAGTCGTATTCGCGAGAAGTTGGCTGTTTGTGCAC
>JAFYPG010000171.1 GCA_017547605.1 Prevotella sp. | reverse complement strand
TACTTATTCTGGAACTTCACGCAGTAGAGTACATAGTCCATGGGCTTCACGTCCCAAATGCTCTCATCGGTACGCGAACCGCTGGCACCTTCGTTCAGCCTACCTGTCAGGATCCTCGTAAAGCCAGTCTGACTAGTCATCACCAAAGGAATCACGTAGGTATTCTTCACAGCGTCAGGATCTGCAAAGAAGTCATCTGTCAACTGCACTTCCGTAGTGCCGTTAAACGTACCATTAAAGGCTAATGTCATTGTGGAGAGTTTATAAAACCTCTCAGGCATAGCCTTCACGGGCGTCACGCCGTCCTCAAAGAAGAGGTTGTCGCAGAGTGTGTCAGCAACTGCCACTGTCACACTGCCGTTGGAACCATTATAAGAACCGCCAAAAGTAGCCTTAATCTGGCACTTGTGAGCCTTGTCCAAGGAGGTGTCGTATTCATCATCCCCTAACACGATAGTACGCACCGGATACTGATAAGGGAAATAGACTGTCGTGCCTTCCTCATAGTCGGGGAAGTCGATGTCTCCGTTCTCGCACGACCAGAATGCGCAGGCAAGACCAATTCCGCAGATGAATTTCAATATATTACTTTTCATATCTTTTATCTTTTTACTATTTTACTTGTTTACCTTTCCTTATCTCCAGCCGTCATTCTGTTTCAGGTTTCCCCATTTTTGCAATTCAGAATAAGGGATAGGACCATAGTTCATGTAGTCCTGGTACTTACGCTCTTCAACAGTGAAATACTCATAGGCAAGGCTTTCACCCTTGGTCGTAATCTTCACACCCTTGGCAGCCTCGTTGAGGTTGACCTTCCAACGGCGGAGATCCCAGAAACGGTGGTTTTCGAAACAGAGTTCCAGACGACGCTCGTTGCGGATCAACTCACGCATCTTATCCTGCGACTTGGCACATTCCTCCAGATAGGGATCACCGTTAACTCCGACGCCGGCACGCTGACGAATGGCCTTGATGACATCGTATGCAGAGTAACTGGCACCACCGACTTTATCCATCGGTCCCGCAGCCTCGTTAGCAGCCTCGGCATAGTCGAGGAAGATCTCCGTATAGCGGATACGGGCGCCGAAATGACGCTTGTTGTGGTTAGACAGCGAGAGGTTCATGTCGCTACGCAGGAGCTTGCGCAGGTAGTAGCCCGTGGTGGTCGATCTGCCACTCTCACGGTTGATACCATCCAGATCGGTATTGTCAGCAGCCGTGTTGATAGGCGTATCGTTGGCACCGATGGGATCGCCATTGACCAGGATATACTCCTTCAGGCGCGGATCACGGTTCTCGTAAGGATTGGCAGCATCATAACCCGACTTTGCGTCGCTGATGGGATAACCGTTAGCCATCGGGAAGGCATCGACAAGGTTCTGTGTCGGGTTGACACGGCCCTTACCCTTCAGCGAGGGAGGATAGTTGTCTTCCTCATAATTAGCCCTGTCATCGACCACACCACGCCAGCAGATCTCTGCGGGATCGGGATCATCGTAAGCAAAACTCTCGATCATGCTCTTATCACAGAACCAGCGCCATCCATTCGGATCCATACCAGAGAGGCCTCCCACATTATTCAGGGCTGCAGCAGCCAGTTGTGCGGCCTGGGCATAAGTGGCAGCACCAGCAGAAGCGTAGGCAGGAGAGGCGGCAAAGAGGGCAACCTGAGCCTTGATGGCCGCAATCATACGACCGTCGATCTTACCACGCTGCAATTTACCGAAGGCACGGTTATAATCAGCATCCGTACCACCCATCTGGGCATACTTTGCAGGAATCTGCCCGTTATTGATATCACCATATTCCATCGGCAGGTACTTCAGGGCCTCATTGAAGTCAGACATAATCTGGTCGATGCACTCCTTGAAGGTGTTACGTGGCAGATTGAAGTCTGATGAACCATCCTCAGAAGACAGATGAATGGGCACACCCATCAATTGGCCGTCCACCATACCACAGTGAGCACGGAGCAGATAGAAGAAATGAAGTCCACGGAGGGCGTAGGCATTACCTTTGTAATTGTCCTTATGCATCTCATTCACAACCTCAGAAGAAGGATCCCAAGGCACCTGATCGGCATTCTCCAAGAACAGGTTCAGATACTGGATGGCATGATAGCGTGTATCCCACTCGTTAACAGGGTTGTTGTCTGATTTCCAGAAACCGAGCGTGGAGGCCATCTTTTTGTAATTGTTGTTAATATCGTTGATGACCGCATTGTCGGTGGCCACATCCGTCATGTTCGCAGGATTCTCCTCATAGGGCAGCACCAGGTTGGCATTGTCCATGATACCACGGGCGAACAGCGGATCAGTATAGATATCACTGATATCATGAAGATTATCAATAGCCGGCTCAAAGAGGTCATCACAGGCTGTGAAAACGACGGTAGCCACACCGAGAATGAAAATATTCTTAAGTTTCATAATTCTTAATGCTTAATTCTTAACTCTTAATTAGAACGCTACCGTTGCACCGATGTTATAGAAACGCGACTGAGGCGCACTATCCACATTCATCTCCAAGATTTCACGTTCCTTGGCCAGCGTCAGCAGACTGCTGCCACTCACATAGACAGAGAGACCCTTGACGATACCATTGCCGATGATGTTCTTGGGGAAGTCATAGGTCAACTGTACCTTTGCCAGGTCGAAGCGAGAAGTGTCGTACATCCAGAAGTCAGAGGTCTGCTCGTTGTTGGCACCGCTCTGGGTGGTCAGACGAGGATAGGTAGCCGTGGCGGCGGTCTCAGGCGTCCAGCGTCCGCGGACGGCTGCAGAATACTTCTTCTCACCAGAGATCCACCAGTATCTGTTATCCTTCACAGCATGGCCACCGAAGCCGCCAATGCCGAGAACAAACAAAGAGAAGTTCTTATACTTGAACGTCAGGTTGATACCGAGCGTGGTAGGCGCACCATACCAGCCACCTTTACCAAGATCGACCTGGTCTTTGCCGTCAACGACACCGTCGTGGTTCTGGTCTTTGTACTTCAGGTCACCAGGCTTGACGTTACCACCAAGGGCAGGCTGCGGAAGAGATTCCAGAAGTTTGCCATCATCATCGAAGTCCGACTGCTGGTAAAAGCCCAGACACTCGTAACCCCAGATGGCATCCAGGGCCTTACCTTCACGATACTGATATTCGTCGGCATAATTGTTGTCGTCGCGCTTGGTAGCCTTCGTTGTATAGTAGGTCAGATTGGCACCTGCCTCCATACCGAAGTCACCAAACTGCTTGCGATACTTCACGGCCAGATCAAAACCTGTACGCTTGTCCTTATTGTAATTTATATTCGACAGGAATGAAGACTCCGGATACCATACCTTAAAATAACTCGGTAACTGGTTAGAGGCAGTGATGATACCACCGTTCATCTCGCTGTTGAAGACTGATGCATCGATGCTCAGGCTACGATGCAGGAGTTCTGCATGAATCGATGCGGAAATCTCCTTACGCTGGATGTAGGAGAGGCCATCGTTAGCACCTCGCTTGGACTGATAGAGGGAGAAACCGGTCAGACCGTTCCAGTCGAACCAGCCACCGCTCTGATAGGTACCGAGATACATGTAAAAGTCCTCAATGTCAAGGTCGGTCTCCAGTCTGCTGTAACTGGCACTCAGTTTCAGGTCGTCGAAGATACTGCCTTCCATGAACTTCTCCTTGGCGATGTTCCATCCTAAAGTCACAGAGGGTGAGAATCCTGCACGGTTGCCTTCCGGCAGTTTGGCAGACCAGGGTACGGCCACAGCAGCATCCAGATAGTACTTGTGTGCAAAGTTATAGGACACCTGTGCACCTAAGTTCGCATTACTGATCCTATGATACTGTCCGGACTTCGTGGTCTGATAACCATTGGCAATCAGCATAGCATTGACATTGTGTACGTCATTAAACGTGCGAATGTAGTCGAAATGGGCATTGAACGTGATGGTCTGGTTGTCTGTTCCACCACCTAAGTTCTGTTTACCCGACTTTTTGTCGGCAGTCTCATGATTGTTCAGCGACAGGATCAAGTCAGGACCGTTGTAGTTACTCCACGACGGTTCAAAGGTGGCGTAGTCGTTGTTGTAAGAGAGCGAGTAACTGGTCTGGTAATCGACTGCCATCAGTGTATGGAAGGACAAGCCCTTCAGGATGCCGCTGAGATCGAAGTTCAGACCGGCGTCGAACTGGAACTGACGGCTCACCCAGGTATTCTTACCGGCCGCATAGTAATCGGCGATAATATTGGTCGGCTCAGTCAGCGTACCACCAAGGAAATACTTGCCATCAACGATATTGCTTGACGACGACAGCGCCTGTTGCGGCTGGGTAGCGTTCGGATCCAGATAGGATACCGGCACCAGTGGACTGTAGCGGTTGGGGCGCCATCTGGCGGCTACCTCCCAGTAATTAAGAGTAACCTCCTGATTGTTACGAGTCTCTTTCTGCTTCGAATTGGCCGAACGGGCATTATAGAAAGTGGCATTGGCATTGATATATGCCGTAATAATCCGGCTGATACGTACATCTACGTTACCACGCACATTGAAGCGGTCGGTGTAGTTATTCTTAGCCTCACCGAAATTCAGGTAGTCACCGTAGCGATAATAACTCACATTGGAATAGAACTTGGCACGGTCATTACCACCTTCGATCTCGACAGTGGCATCCGTCCGGTTATAGGCCTTCTTGATATAATCGCTGCTGTAGAAATCCACATCGGAGTAGCGATAGGGATTGCTACCGCTGGCATAGTTGTAGATCTGATCGTCGGTATAAAGTGGAGACAGACCATCGTTGACACGGGCCTCGTTATAGAGCGACATGTACTCAGCAGAGCCCAACCATTCCGGATAGGCCTTCGCCACATGCCAACCAGTGTTGACACGGGCCGTCACACTCAAACCATCGGTAACACGACCACGCTTCGTGGTGATCATGATCACGCCCTTGGCGGCACGGCTGCCGTAGAGCACCACGGCCTGGGCGCCCTTCAAGAACGTGACCTCCTCAATCTCCGAGGGCAACACGTTGTTGGCATCACGGGGTACACCGTCAATCAGTACGAGTACGGGATCGGTCACGCTCGATTCCGTGAAGCCCCACATGGAAGATCCATTGAATCCAGCCACATAGCCCTGCATGTTATCAAGGCTATAGGTATTATAGTTCTTGTCCATCAGGTCTCTGTAGTTCAGGCTGGAGACACCACCCAGGATATCTTCCTTGGCCACCTTGCGAAAGGCCACATTGACCTGGGCTGAGTCTGCCGCATCAATCTGTGCCTCTACAGGCGTTGCCACCGATAAGGCCAGGAGAGCTGACAGTACGATATATTTATTATGTTTCATATCTTTTACTTTTTTACCTTTTTACTTTTTAACTTTTAAAGGTTACCATCCTGGGTTCTGCCCAAATTCTTTATAGAGATAGACATCCTTCTCCTTCAGCGGCAGCAGATAGTGCTTGGTCTGCAGATTACGCTCCACGATGGTCGTTTCGCTCCAGCCTGTAACCTCAGCATAGCGGGGATCCTTATTCTCATAATCATAGTTACCCACACGCTTGAACTCCTGACGGGTCTTGATGTTGTAGGGATACTCTGTGAGGAGCAGCCAACGCTGCAGATCCTGCCAGCGGAAGCCCTCGAAGGCCAACTCACAGGCACGCTCACGACGAACCTCGTCGATGAACTTCTTTTGGTCACCGAGGAATCTGTTGGCCACATGGCCGGCACCTACACGGTCGCGAAGCGCATTGATAGCCTGTTCTGCCGTAATCGGGCTCTTAGAACTCTTATAGTTGGGGCCCTGTGCAGCGGCACCAGCCTCAGCATAGAGCAGATAGATATCTGCCAAGCGCATGTAGGGGAGATAACAACTGAGGGCACCACCCCAGTTATACATACCATCCACCTTGTTGCTCTGGTGAGGAACCAGTTTCTGGCAGAAGTAACCGGTGCGGCTACCGTCGGCATTACGGGCAGGAACACCTGTCGGCACCATGTTACCGCCAGTAAACATCTCCATATACTGATAAACCTTCAACGGCTTGTCACCACCAGTCGGTTCACTTAAGATATATTTGAAACCATCAAATACGATATCGTGATAGAAGCGCGGGTCACGGTCTGCATACGGATGGGTTGGATCGAAGCCGGAATTGGGATTCAGCGAACCGTCAGCCAGTACGATAGGCTCACCATTGGCCATACCGTAGGCGTATGTGATGTAGTTGGCAGTCGGCATGTGGATGATGGCATCGTGCTCAACGATGTTACCCACCTTCGGACCCCACAACTTGGCAAAGTTCCAGTTAGAACCGTTCATCTCCGTACCAGGACCACGCATGATAGCCTCCACGGTGCCAGGCACCTTCCAACTCTGACCGGTTGTACGGAAGATATCGGAGAAGTTGCTACTGGAACCCTTGGCAGCAATATGGTCATAGATACCATAGCCAGGTCTGTTCTTCGCATCATCCTCGGCATACTTAAACTCGGCCAATGAATACGGCGTCAAACCAGCCTCCACATGGGCAAGGGCCTCACCTAAGGCCTCTGCAGCCCGTTTGGCCAACTCAGCATCATACTTATAGGTCTCACCAGACTTGAGAGCACCCATCTTGGCACCCACAACATTCAGCGGAGAAGCCGCCCAAAGCAACACCTTACCTAAATAACCGAGGGCACAGACCTTGGTGATACGCATATCATTCTTACCCATGGTCTTCTTACCAACGGTACTGTTATCCCAGTTATCAGGCAACAGGTCAGCCGCTTCACGATAGTCGGCAGCGCACCTCTCTGCACACTCACGGAATGACAGACGTGGCAATTGCGGCACGTTATCAGAAGGCAGAACCGTATCAATATAAGGCAGTCCGCCCCACCATTCCATCTGCTGATGATGCCACCAGGCACGGAAGAAGAGCAACTGACCCTTGATAAAGTTCTTCTCCTCCTTGGTAGCATCAGTCATCTTATCCAGATTTTCAAGGCCCAGATTGGCCTTACGGATACAATACCAGGCATGGCCGGCTAACGAGTGGTCAAACTTATTGGTAGAGGTCGGGTTGGAACCGGGACGGTTCAACCAACTTTGCTGTCCACCCTTATCCTCTTCGTCATACCAATGACGGTAGTCACCAAGGTCAAAGTGAGCCGTCACGTGGGTGTCGCCACCACCGGCGTTCATGATCTCGTCCTCACCCCAGTTGAAGGTCGTACACCAGTAGCACGATTCCTTATTGGGAATACAGTTGTAGATTTCCTCTACGAATCCCTGGAAGTTGTTGAAGTTCCTGAAAGCCGTCTCCGGATTCACATCGGAATCCGGCTCCTTGTCAAGATAATCCGTGCAGGATGTCATCCCCAAGGAGAGCAACAAGGCAACTACACCTATTATATATATATTACTAAACTTTTTCATTGTTTTCTCCTTTTTATAAATTGAACTTTACACCGAGGTTAAAGCGCCTCATGGTAGGATAGGCACCGTTGCCGGCATTACCATTGGCCGCGAAGTTCGACTCACGGTCATCAGGCATGCGGGTCCACACCCAGATATTGTTACCGCTCAGATATACCTTAAGGCTATTCAGACCCATCTTACGAACCCATGGCTGTGTAAAGGTATAACCGATTTCTGCGTTCTTCAGACGGATATACGAACCGTCGCAAAGATACTGTGTACCATAATAACTCTGGTAAGGCGTCGAATTGAAGCGCGGCGTTACGATGTCGGCATTCTCATGATCCGTGCTCCACCAGGTTCCCTGGTCATACACATTGGCCACCATGACATCGGCGAAACTGATCATCGTCACGTCACGGGTCACGTTGGTCACACCATAGAACTGAAGCATCAGGTTAAAGCCCTTCCACTCATAACCGAGTGTGGCATTATACGTGTTCTGCGGGGTCGTCGGATGACCGTAAGGCACATAGTCGTTCACGTTATCCACCTTACCATCACCGTTGAAGTCGGTGATATAATAATCACCTGGCAGTTTCTGGTTGTCATTGGAATCCATCTTCGGTGAGCCGTAGATGTCGTCGTAGGTCTGCATCATGCCCTGATCGATGAAGGCGTGCGTCTGACCGATGGCATAGCCAGCCTCCTTACGATAGGCGGGCAGCAGCGGAGAATCGTCTTTCACCTTGATCTCATTCTCGGCATGCGTCATATTCAGGTTGGCCCAGGCACGCATCTTGTTGGCGAACACCTTGTTGATGCGCAACTCGATCTCGTAACCGTTGGTCACCACCTCACCGAGGTTGGCCGTTGGCGGCGATTGTCCGAAGTAGGAAGGAACGGCACGCTCGCTACCCTGCACCAGGATGTCTGTACGCTTGTCGCGGAAATATTCCACAGAACCGGCTAGCAGACCGCCTAAGAAACCATAGTCAAAACCGAGGTTGAACTTCTTTACCTTCTCCCAGTGCACGTTCGGATTACCGACGGTCTCCTCGCGATACCACTGATAGGGAGAGGCCTCGTTACCATTAGAGACATTGATATTAGAAGCACCACCGTATGCCCAGTTATCTTTATAAAGGAATCGTCCACCGACGTTATCGTCACCGATCTCACCGTATGAACCACGGATCTTCAGCATATCGATGATGTGCTTCTCACGCAGTGACTTCATGAACTTCTCTTCACTGATCATCCAGCCGATAGCACCGGAGTTGAAGAAGGCGAAGCGGTTCTCTGGAGAGAACTTCTCAGAACCGTTATAAGCACCGTTGTACTCCAAGAAATACCTGTTGTTAAAGGCGTAGGTCATACGGAACACCCAATCCTCACGATAACTGGGGATCATGGAGCCCCATGCGGATTCCTGACGGGCGAACACACCCATTGCCGAGACATCGTGCTTACCGAACGTGCGGGCCCAGTTCAACTGCACCTGATAGTTCAGGTTACGGGTCACGTTATTCACATTACCACCATTAGTGCTCCACTTATTACCCTGGGAATAGTCGAACTTATCATAGGCTTCTACTGACTCCTTGTAGTTCGTGATACCTGTCTCGGGATCAATCCATTTGATCTGCGGGTTATTGTAGAGGTCGTTGATACCGCGACCGCCTTCCGTGAAGTTGTTATCCCAGGCAATCATGGCACGGGCAGCCAGACCCTTGGTGATGAAGTCCAGGTTCTGTTCCAGCACGAAGTCGGTGTTGACGCGGGTCGTGGTCTGATACTGTGTACCACCCAGGGCCAGACTCATGGCACCGTTATCCACATTGGTAGAGCCAGGCAGATAACCCCATGAACCATCACTGTATTTTGGAAGGAACACATCCGGACTGATATTGTAGATACCGTTCCAGCGCTGTGCTTCCTGCCACTCACTCCAGCCAGCCTGGTTCCAAGGTGTCTTTCTCACACCGTTAGATCCCGAGATGTTCACCTTGAACACCGTGCTTTTCGTAATACTGAAGTCAAGATTTGAACGGACGTTCACACGATAGTAGTTATAACCAGTCGTGTAATTACGACCGTTGCCAAAATCCTTATAAAGGTCACCCTCGTTCACGAAGTCGATACCTGCGAAGTATTTCACAAACCTCGTACCACCGCTGATGTTCAGGTTGGCATTGTATGACATGGCGAAGTCCTCAAACAGGGCGCGCTGCCAATCCACATTCGGATAGCGCTCCACAATCAGATTACCCAGTTCGTCCTTTGCCGTCGGATCCTGGTTACGATAGTTCTCAAGGAAACTGACAGGCTTCACGTATGCCCAACTCTCCGGCCTGAGGTTCAACTCATGCTCGATGACTTCGTTACGGGCCATCAGCGAGTTATAAGAATCATATTTGTCTGGCAGTTTTGAGGGCACCTTCATGATGGCGTTGGCTGTGACATTGATCTGGGCCTTACCCTCGGCACCGCGCTTCGTGGTGATCAGGATCACACCGTTAGCACCCTTCACACCATAGACGGCAGTGGCGGAGGCATCCTTCAGCACGGAGACCGTGGCCACCGACTGGATATCGACGCTCGACATCGGACGCTCAATACCATC
>JAFYPG010000017.1 GCA_017547605.1 Prevotella sp. | reverse complement strand
TATCAGGTGGTTATTGCCGCGGGGTCCCACCTCTTCCCATTCCGAACAGAGAAGTTAAGCCCGCCTGCGCCGATGGTACTGCAATGCAATGCGGGAGAGTAGGAAGCCGCCGTCTTTTTTCAAGGTGAAGCCCTGAGTCAGTAATGATTCAGGGCTTTTGACATATTTAAAATTGAATAATAAGTTTCATATTTTCCAGATTTTTATTATCTTTGCAACCGAATTGTATTATGAGGCAGTTAAGGTGGGGCTTTATCGGTTGCGGTGAAGTGACAGAGAAAAAGAGCGGACCAGCGTTTAGCGAGGTGGAAGGCTCATGCGTGGAGGCGGTGATGAGCCGTTCGGAACAACGTGCCCGTACCTATGCGGTTACTCATGGTATCAGAAAATGGTACACAGACGCTCAGGAACTGATAGATGATCCGGATGTGAATGCTATCTATGTGGCGACTCCACCTTCGAGTCATGCTACCTATGCTATTATGGCTATGAAGACAGGAAAGCCTGTCTATGTAGAGAAACCGTTGGCTGGCAGTTATGATGATTGTGCTCGTATCAACCGTATCTCTGAACAGACTGGTGTACCTTGTTTTGTGGCATATTATCGTCGTTATCTTCCTTATTTTCAGAAGGTAAAGGATATTGTCAAGAGTGGTCAGATTGGAAAGATATTGAATGTACAGATTCGTTATACAGAGCCTTTGCGTGCTTTTGATGCGGAAGCATTGAAAAACGGCCAGCCTCTGCCTTGGCGTCTGTTGCCAGAAATCGCAGGTGGTGGCTATTTCTACGATATGGCTCCTCATCAGTTGGATCTGTTGCAAGATATGTTTGGTGTGATTCTTGAGGCGCGTGGTATCTGTGCCAATAGGGCTGGAATCTATGAGGCAGAGGATTCTGTGAGTGCCTGCTTCCGTTTTGAGAACGGATTACCTGGTAGTGGCTCGTGGTGTTTTGTCGCACATGAGAGTGCCCGCGAGGACTGTATTGAGATTATCGGTACGGAAGGGCAGTTGAGTTTCTCTGTGTTTGACTATAACCCCATTCGGCTGCAGACAAGTCGGGGTGATGAGAGTATCACCGTACCTAATCCACCATATGTACAGTATCCGTTGATTAAAAATGTGATTGAGCATCTACAGGGACTGGGGGTTTGTACTTGTACAAGCGTATCGGCCACTCCCGTCAACTGGGTGATGGATCGGATATTAAGTAAGTTTTGAGACGAATATGATGTTGAGGATAGTTCTCTTGTTGTTTGCTTTGTCAACTATTCAGGCTTATGCAGAAAAAGCAGATTCTGTGATGACTATGGATATTGACAGAACGGAGGAGGACTACATAGAGCCGAACCATTTTGAGTTTTCAGCGATGTTGCAGGCTACACGTACCTTCGAGAACTTTGTGCTGAGCAGTAATGGACAGAGTATCGAACTGGCACCTGACGGACTCACAAAGGTTGGTCCTTACTTTGGATGGAGGTGGCTGTTCTTTGGATATACCTTCGACATCAAGAACCTGGGTTTTAACAGCAGTAATGGACGAAAGGAATTTGACCTGAGTTTCTATTCCTCGAAGTTCGGTGTGGATCTGTATTATAGGCGGTCTGGCAGTGACTATAAGATACGTGACGTGAAGTTAGGCTATGGTATTGATGGTGACCTGTTTGAAGGGATGACGTTTGCGGGGGTGAAAGTAGGTATTACAGGTATCAGTGCCTATTACATCTTTAACAACGATCATTTCTCTTATCCGGCAGCCTTTAGCCAATCAACCTGTCAGAAGATTAGTTGTGGATCGTGGATGGTAGGAGCAGGATATACGCATAATACGCTTGATCTAGACTATTCCGCCCTACAGGATGCTATCAATAATCGGATGCCGGTAGGACAGGAGGTGAAGTTGGATAGTGGGATGATGTTTAATAACATCAAGTACAACGACTATATGCTTTCGGCTGGATATGCCTACAACTGGGTATTTGCTAAGAACTGGCTGTTCTGTGCCAGTGGACAGTTGGCCATTGCTTATAAGTCGAGTTATGGCAATACCGCTGACGAGAAAAAAGGCTTCGATTTCGGGAAGGTGAATCCCGACATGGTCGGACGCTTTGCACTGGTGTATAACAATGTTCGTTGGTATGCTGGAGTAAGTGCGATCTTGCGGACCAACAATTACCGTACGTCGCGTTTCAAGGCTAATAACATGTATGGTACGTTGTCGGCCTATGTTGGTTACAATTTCGTGCTAAAGAAAAAGTATAAGAAGAGATGAAGAGATTATTATATATAATAATAGGTGTGTGGATGAGCGTTGGCGCTATGGCGGCAACAGGGCAGGTGAGTGCCCAATCTCAGGACAGTATCACTGTCTGTCAGTTGTTGGAAGAGGCGCGCCTACTTCCGATTTCTGCCAATTACCCACTCTTCTTCGCGCGAAAGTTCCTTGGGAAACCTTATGTGGCCCATACGTTGGAGATTAATGACGACGAACGACTGGTGGTTAATACCCGTCAGTTAGACTGTACGACGTTGGTTGAGACGGTTACAGCGCTTACACTCTGCGCCTATCGTCATCTCTATACATGGCGCGACTATCTGAATGCACTTGTGAGCATGCGCTATCGTAGCGGTTGCATTGATACCTATACGAGTCGTATTCACTACTTTACAGAGTGGATCACGGCTAACACAGCGGCGGCAATTGTTACGGAGATACAGGCCCCCAATCCCCCCTTTACTGCCTTACAGTTGGTTTGTGTGAACTATATGAGCGAACATCCAGAAAACTATAAGGCCCTGCGCAGCCATCCTGAGTATGTGACTAAGATCCGTGAGATGGAACAGCGCGTGACTGGTGGCCGTTTCCGCTATATACCCAAAAATGCTGTTGGAGATGCGACTCTGTTGAGAAAGGCCGTACGTGATGGTGATATCATCGCAATCACCAGCAATAAGAAAGGACTCGATATTGCCCATCTTGGCTTTGCCGTGTGGAAAGGTGGAGAGTTGCATCTGTTGAACGCTTCCCTGTTGCATAAGAAAGTGGTAGAGGAGCCGATGACGCTTTACCAGTACCTGCAGCATCATCCATCACATACAGGAATAAGAATAATCAGAATCAATAAATAAACTAAACCGAAAAAATTATGGAATTACCCGATTTTATGAGTTATGCCAACAAATTCTCACAGTCAGAGTTTGTAGAAAAAATTTCGCGTATCGCAAAGCGGGCGGGGGCAAAGCTTGTGTATGCAGCCCTGATTTTGTACTATACTCTTCAGAGTGATCGTGTCAGTAAGACAGATAAGGCTATTATCATCGGTGCACTCGGCTACATGATTAGTCCGTTAGACGTGATTCCTGACGCTATTCCCATCGCCGGTCTTACCGATGATTTTGCCGTTCTGATGTATGTGCTGAAGAAGGTCTGGACAGACATTGATCCAACTATCGTGGAACAGGCAAAAGAGAAACTTTCCAAGTGGTTTGATAGTGAGGAAATAGACGAGATCAAAGATTTGTTTAAGGAACAAGAAGGGTAAAGGACGTATTGCTTTTGTTAAGCCGACTTGACAGAGTGAAAGAAAAATGAATATTTTTGTGAATTTCTGCTCAAATATTTGGCTAAATGAAATAAAAAGTGTAATTTCGCAGCGTTTTTCGAAAACAAGGATATAAACCATTTAAAAATAAACAATCAAATGAAGAAGTACAACTTTAATGCCGGTCCCTCTATGCTTCCCCGCGAAGTGATTGAGAAGACCGCTCAACAGTGTCTTGATTTCAATGGCTCGGGTCTCTCTCTGATGGAGATCAGCCACCGTGCAAAGGATTTCCAGCCCGTCGTTGACGAAGCTGTGGCTCTTGTGAAGGAACTGCTCGACGTTCCTGAGGGTTATTCAGTGATCTTCCTTGGTGGTGGTGCCAGTCTTGAGTTCTGCATGATTCCTTACAACTTCCTGATTAAGAAGGCCGCCTACCTGAATACGGGTGTCTGGGCAAAGAAGGCCATGAAGGAAGCAAAGTTGTTTGGTGAGGTTGTTGAGGTTGCTTCTTCGGCTGATGCCAACTATACCTTCATTCCGAAGGACTGGAGTGTTCCTGCTGATGCTGACTATCTGCACATCACAACCAATAATACGATCTATGGTACAGAGATTCGTAAGGATCTTGATGTTGCAGTGCCTCTGATTGCCGATATGTCATCTGACTTCATGAGCCGTCCTGTTGATGTCAGCAAATACGATGCCATCTATGCTGGTGCACAGAAGAACCTTTCTATGGCAGGTGTGACCATCGTCATCCTGAAGGACGAGAAACTGGGTAAGGCTCCGCGTGAGATTCCTACAATGCTCGACTATCGTACACACGTCGATAAGGGTTCGATGTTCAACACACCTCCTGTGGTGCCCATCTACTGCGCTCTTGAGAATCTGCGTTGGATCAAGGCTCAGGGTGGTCTGGTGGCTATGGATAAATTGGCTAAGCAGCGCGCTGAGATCGTCTATGGCGAGATCGACCGCAACAAGATGTTTGTAGGCACTGCCAAGGAGGAGGATCGTTCATTGATGAACCTCTGCTTTGTGATGGCTCCTGAATATAAGGAACTGGAGAAGGACTTCCTCGACTTCGCCGTATCAAAGGGTATGGTTGGTGTGAAGGGTCACCGTTCTGTTGGTGGTTTCCGTGCTTCTTGCTACAACGCCCAGACCATCGAAGGTTGCAACGCCCTCGTTGCTTGCATGAAGGAATTCGAGGCTAATCACTAATACATTAAAGATTAAACATTAAAGATTAAAATGAAAGTATTAGTTGCAACAGAGAAGCCGTTCGCAGCAGCAGCCGTGAATGGTATTAAGGCAGAAGTAGAAGCAGCAGGTAATGAGCTAGTGCTGCTCGAGAAATATACAGAGAAGGCTCAGTTGTTGGATGCAGTAAAGGATGCTGACGCACTGATTATCCGTTCGGATAAGGTGGATGCCGAGGTGCTCGACGCTGCCAAGCAATTGAAGATTGTGGTTCGTGCTGGTGCTGGTTACGATAATATCGACCTGGCTGCAGCCACAGCCCACAACGTAGTAGCCGAGAATACCCCTGGTCAGAACGCTAATGCCGTAGCAGAACTCGTATTCGGTCTGCTTGTGATGGCCGTTCGTGGTTTTTATAACGGTAAGAGCGGTAGTGAGTTGTTAGGCAAGAAGTTAGGCATTTTGGCTTTTGGAAATGTTGGCCGTAACGTGGCTCGTATTGCCAAGGGCTTTGGTATGGATGTCTATGCTTTCGATGCCTACTGTCCAGCAGAGGTAATCGAGAAGGCTGGTGTTCACGCCGTCGCTAATCAGGACGCTCTCTTTGAGACCTGTGATGTCGTATCACTGCACATTCCTGCTACACCAGAGACCAAGCAGAGTATCAACTATGCGCTTGTTGGTAAGATGAAGAAGGGTGGTATTCTCGTGAACACAGCCCGTAAGGAAGTCATCAACGAGCCTGAGTTGATTAAACTGATGGCTGAGCGCGAGGACCTGAAGTTTGTCACCGACATCATGCCCGATGCCAACGACGATTTCGCTAAGTTCGAGGGCCGTTACTTCTCTACACCTAAGAAGATGGGGGCTCAGACAGCCGAGGCCAATATCAATGCCGGTATCGCTGCAGCTAAGCAGATCAACGCCTTCTTCAAGGATGGCGACACCAAGTTCCAGGTGAATAAGTAAACTTCTTTATATAATCAAAAATCCCCCGCTTAGCCGAGCGGGGGATTTTTATTTGGATTATTATTTATCCGTTCATCGACATGAGGAATTCCTCATTGCTTCGGGTTGTCACGAGACGGTCTCGGATTGTGTTCATAGCCTCTACAGGGTTCATTTCGGCGATGAACTTGCGGATGATCCACATGCGGTTAAGTGTGGTTTCATCATGCAGCAGGTCGTCGCGACGTGTAGAAGACAATACCAGATCGATAGCCGGGAAGATACGCTTGTTGGAGAGTGAGCGGTTAAGTTGGATCTCAGAGTTACCAGTACCCTTGAACTCCTCGAAGATCACCTCGTCCATCTTAGAACCGGTATCGACAAGAGCTGTGGCTATGATGGTCAGTGAACCACCTCCCTCAATGTTACGGGCTGCTCCGAAGAAACGCTTCGGCTTCTGGAGTGCATTAGCATCGACACCACCAGTGAGCACCTTACCAGAGGCGGGAGCCACCGTGTTGTAGGCACGAGCCAGACGGGTGATGGAGTCAAGGAAGATGACCACATCGTGTCCGCACTCTACCATGCGCTTAGCCTTCTCCAGTACGATGCCTGCAATCTTTACATGACGATCGGCAGGTTCGTCGAACGTAGAGGCGATG
Organism: Prevotella sp.; assembly: GCA_017547605.1. Taxonomy (GTDB): domain Bacteria; phylum Bacteroidota; class Bacteroidia; order Bacteroidales; family Bacteroidaceae; genus Prevotella. The sequence continues at coordinate 2,277 of JAFYPG010000017.1, read as the reverse complement.
ACCTCAGCATTGACCGTGCGTGCCATATCTGTCACCTCCTCAGGGCGCTCATCGATGAGCAGCATCATGATATAGGCTTCGGGATGGTTGGCGGCAATGGCGTTGGCAATGTCTTTCATCAGAACTGTCTTACCAGTCTTGGGCTGGGCAACGATGAGTGCGCGCTGTCCCTTACCGATAGGGGAGAAGAGATCCACGATGCGTACACTCGGATTGGTCGTGTCCTTATCGCCACAGAGGGTGAACTTCTCCTCAGGGAAGAGCGGTGTCAGGTGCTCGAAGGCCACGCGGTCGCGTACTTCCGATGGCTCGCGTCCGTTGATGCTCTTCACGGTGGACATGGCGAAATATTTCTCATTCTCATGTGGCGGACGAACCGTGCATTCCACGACATCACCAGTCTTGAGACCATATTTCTTGATCTGCTGGGGTGATACATAGATGTCATCGGGTGATGACAGGTAGTTGTAATCCGAGCTGCGGAGGAATCCGTATCCGTCAGTTAGGCACTCCAATACACCGTTGCCTGTGATGAAGTCTCCGAAATCATATTTGGGCGCACTCTGTTCCTTGGCAGTATAAGGCTGTTCTGCCTCCTGCTGCTGTGCCATCGGACGGTCAAATATATCAAGTGTTGGGATGGCCTCATGGTCTTCGATGGGGATATCGACCACCGTGATAAAGTCTGTACCGTCGTCAGGGTCTCCGTCCCATACCTCATCGTCAGAGACCACGGCCTCTTTGGGCTCCTCTTCCTTGCGGCTGGCCATCTTTTCGCGCAGCATCTGTACGGCATTGGCCGTCTCCGCATCGCTCTCATCATTGGCCGTTGCCAGTCCTGCGGCTTCAGGAATAATGTCTTCCAACTGCGGTACCTCCTCTGTATGCTCTGCAGGAGTTTCTTCTACAGGTTCCTCTACGACTGCCTTAGGCTTACGGCCACGGCGTTTAGGGGTCTTCTCCTCAGGCTCGGGCGTTGCAGCAACTTCTTCCGTCGTAGCAGCGGGAAGCGGCTCATCAGAGAAAAGTGAGGGTGTCTCAGTCTTCTTGGTGCGGTTACTTTTGGAGTCAAGATTTTCACCATCTTTACCTTTTACCGTATAGACTTTACTTGTATCTTTCTTTGCAATGCGTGTCCTTTTGCGCTTGGGTGCGTCATCCGACTGTCCGGCAGCACTGTTCTCAGCAGCCTTGTCGATGATGGCATAGACTACATCTTCGAGAGCACTGTCCTGTGAGACGGTAACTCCCAGTTCATTGGCAATACCCATCAGCTGGGGTATCTCCATAGCTTCTAATTCTTCTTTTGTATACATATAAAATGGGTATATTATTTCTACCTTTTTGATTGAAAAAATGTGATGGAAATGCTTCGCGATTGGAAGCAATGTTTTGAAAAACGATGCAAAGTTACGGATTATTTTTCAATTCTCCAAATAATCCCGATAAATTTTTGTACCTTTGCAACCAAAATAAAGAAAAAGACGATGGAAATCAAGAAAGCGGAATTCACGATCAGTGCTCCCATGGAGTCGATGTGTCCCAAGGACAATAAGCCTGAATATGCTTTTATCGGACGATCCAATGTGGGTAAGTCGAGTCTGATCAATATGCTGACGAACAACAAGAAATTGGCCAAGACCTCTGCCACGCCAGGTAAGACTTTGCTGATTAACCATTTTATTATTAATAATGAGTGGTATCTCGTTGATCTGCCGGGCTACGGTTTTGCCAAGCGCTCGAAGAAGGTGATCGCGAAGTTGGAGCAGATGATCAACGGGTATATCCTGCAGCGCCAGCAATTGGTGAATGTGTTCCTGCTGGTGGATATCAGACTGGAGCCTCAGAAGGTGGATCTGGATTTTATCCAGTTCTTGGGTACCAGCAGCATGCCTTTTGCCATCGTCTTCACGAAAGCCGACAAACTCTCTGCTACGAAGGTGAGACAGAATGTAGAAGCCTACCAGAAAGTGTTAAGTGAGACTTGGGAGGAATTGCCCCCGATATTTATCACCTCTGCGGAAAAGAAACAGGGGCGTGACGAGGTCCTCGACTATATTGACCAGATCAACAAGAGCCTGAAGGCATAACAGATGGCCAAGGATACCCCATATCTTGACGTGCAACAGCTGACGAAGTCGTTTGGCTCGTTGGTACTGTTTGAGGATATCAGTTTCTCCATTGCCGAAGGGCAGAAGGTGGGATTGATTGCCAAGAATGGTACGGGTAAATCGACGCTGTTGTCTGTCCTGTCAGGTAAGGAAGGCTATGACTCTG
>JAFYPG010000170.1 GCA_017547605.1 Prevotella sp. | reverse complement strand
ATCACCATGATGAAAGGCATCACTGAGATCATCCGTCCGGCTTCACCATCGGCCGTCATGGCAATGAGCACACCATATAAGATAAGGTAAAGGGCAAAGAAGGCGCCACCGAAATAGGTTAGGGCCTTCGCCCATTTGTTTTGTTCGAAAACAGGACTGCGCTTATAGCTAAGGTTTGTATTTTTCCTTAAAAGTCTGTATAACTGAAACTTATTCATCTTAGATCAATTACTTCTGCTTGTGGGAAATCCTTGGCGTTGAAACGGAACTGGCTATCGGGAATGTTCTGTTTTTTGAGGTCCGTGATATCGAAGATCGTCCACTTAGTTCCCTGAAGGAGCTTCACCTGTGTAGGCTGGTACGATGTCTTATTGATGGTAATGAACATCTCGCGGATCTTTTTATCCTTTGCAGAGGCAGTGAGATGGACGATATAGTCCTTGCCAGCCTTGTTCAACGTACAATCATAACCGTTTTTGTATAGGTTGATGAAGTTGTAGGGGTTGATGGCCTGAAGCTGTGCTTCCGTGGGAGTTGTCACGTTCACCTCATCATTGTTCTTCATATAGGTCCACTGCGTCTTACCGTCAAACCATACAATGGCCTGTGGTGTCGTCGCATGGAACTTCTTACCTTTGACAACGAGGGTTCCACTGGTGTTACCCATACTGCCTGTCATCTTAAAATTGGCCTGTACGCCAGACTTGACGGTAATATTAGCGGCGGCCTTGTCAAGCACGCTCTTAGCAGTCTGCGCATAGGTAAAGGTGCTAAAAAGCACTGTTGTTATCAGAAAACAAAATCTTTTCATATTCTTTTCAATCTTCAGATTCAATTATCTCAGGCTACTGAGCAGATTATTCAGACTTACCTCATCCTGGAGCATCACCTCACGGGGCTTCGATCCCATGGCGGCTCCAACAACACCAGCCTTCTCCAACTGATCCATCAGACGACCTGCACGGTTGTAACCGATGGCAAATTTACGTTGAATAAGTGAGGTACTTCCGCTCTGTTCACGGACAATCAGACGGGCGGCATCCTCGAAGAGGGGATCGAGATGTGCCATATCCACATCCCTGCTGCTACCGTCACCCATATCGGCCTCTGGCATATCAGGCTCAGGCAACTCGAATGGTGCGCCGTAGCTCTGCTGATCAGCGATGAATTCGTTGATTCTTTCCACTTCAGGCGTATCCACAAAAGCACACTGGACACGAACAGGTTCAGCACCGTTGAGGAAGAGCATATCGCCTCGTCCGATAAGTTGCTGTGCTCCTGTACGATCGAGAATGGTCTTCGAGTCGATACCGGCACTAACCTTGAAGGCAATACGGGCTGGGAAGTTGGCCTTGATATTACCAGTGATAATCGTCGTAGTTGGACGCTGGGTGGCAATCACCATGTGGATACCTACGGCACGTGCTAACTGGGCGATACGGGCGATGGGGAGTTCGATCTCCTTGCCTGCCGTCATGATCAGATCACCGAATTCATCGATAATCACCACGATATATGGCATATAGCCGTGACCACCGCGAGGTGGTATCTTGCGGTCGATGAACTTCTTGTTGTATTCCTTGATATTACGCGCGCCAACCTCCTTGAGCAGGTCGTAACGGGTGTCCATCAGCTTACAGAGTGAGTTCAGCGTGCGTACCACCTTTGTCACATCAGTGATAATGGGATCTGCATCCTCATCAGGCACCTTGGCGAGGAAGTGGTTGATCAGCGGATTATAGATGGAGAATTCCACCTTCTTCGGATCCACCAGCACGATTTTCAGTTCGGCAGGATGCTTCTTATATAATAAGGAGGTAACTATGGCGTTCAAACCGACGGATTTACCCTGACCAGTAGCACCAGCCACCAACAAGTGAGGCGCTTTGGCTAAGTCGAACATGAACACCTCGTTGGTGATCGTCTTACCTAAAGCACAAGGTAATTCCATCTGTGCTTCCTGGAATTTCTTGGAGTTAAGTATCGATTCCATCGAAACGATCGATGGTTTTGCGTTAGGCACCTCAATACCCACCGTACCCTTACCAGGGATAGGAGCAATGATACGAATGCCAAGTGCTGCCAGCGAGAGGGCGATATCGTCTTCCAGATTCTTCACCTTGGCGATACGTACACCAGGTGCCAGAGTGATTTCGTAGAGTGTGATGGTGGGACCTACTGTCGCCTTGATACTGGCAATCTCCACACCGAAGTTACGGAGCACCTGCACAATCCTGTCTTTGTTGGCCGTCTGCTCAGCCATGTCGATATATGGCTTACCATCATCGTCATATTTCTTCAACAGGTCAAGGGTCGGGTAGCGGTAGTTCTCCAAGTCGCGCTTGGGATCATAAGGCTCCAGATTCTTCATATCGGCGAAAGCCTTCTCGTCAGCCTTCTCTTCTGAGTCTGCCACTTCGATCTCCATACCTACCTCGCCGTCTGTCGATGGTTCAATAATCTTCTTCGGCTTTACAACAGGTTCCCTTTCATCTTCATATCCTTTATCAATTACGACAGTCTCTCCATCCTCCTTGAATTCAACGGTCTGGGTGGCTGGGTCGTCGAAGTATTGTGGATCATCATCCGGTTCTATCTGATTTGAATAAGGGTCTGGTGTTTCGTTGGGGTCATTGTTTGTAATCTTAAATTTAACCTTATCGAGAAACCTGCTTGGGTTCAGTAGTTTACGGATGAAGAAGATGGTCTCTGCGCTGACGTATGTCAGGAAGATGACGGCTGTCAGACCTAAGATGGCTGTTAGTCCTGGTGCTCCCACCAGATTCTCAATGTACTGGCATATATAGAGTCCATGGTCTCCGCCAGGGTTATAGCAGGTGTCACCAAGGAATGGTGAGAGGAACTTGGCCAGTGTGACAGATGCCCATATCATCAGAATCATCAGTGCCAGGAACCATTTCAGCAGGTTCACGCGATAGGCACGTATCAGGTGAATGCCCAGCAAGAGTATGAATAGCGGTATCAGAAAAGCGGGTAGTCCGAAACAACGCTTGATGAAATACCAGGAGGCGTATGCACCAATGCTACCACAGGTGTTAGTAAACTCGTGGTTCTGGTTGAGCACCTCTCCCTCACGTGGGTCTTCTATCAGGCTCTGGTCTGCTGCTCCCGTCGTGAAATAGGAGGTAAACGCCAGTGTCAGGTAGATAGCCACAACAACAAGCAGGATACCTATGGCAAAACTCAAACGCTCGTCTTGGAATATATGCTTCATGCCCAGAAACCCTGAACGTCCCGAGCTGTTTTTTACCTTTTTCTCTTTCCTTTTCTTGGCCATAATCTGTTTGTTTACACAAATTTGATGCAAAAGTAGTCGAAAAAAGTCAGATTTCATCATAAAATGCTGTTTTTTTTGTAATTTTGCACCAAGAAATGAAAAAGTTAATATATAATAAGATTGATAAGGATACTATCGGCAAGTTGAAAAAGGTCGTTTTTTACGGGAAAATTGTAGTGGTCTATACCCCTCAAGAGGCGGAAAAAGCGGTTGATTATCTCTTGTCGCAACCCATCTTAGGTTTTGACACGGAGACGCGGCCGTCGTTTGAGAAGGGTAAACAATACAAATGTGCCCTGTTGCAGGTGGCCACGACGACCAGTTGTTTTCTTTTCCGACTCAATCAATTGGGAATGTGCCCTGCCGTACAGCGGCTGCTGAGCGATACGAAAGTGGTAAAGGTGGGGCTGGCGTGGAACAACGATATCTTGTCGTTGCACCAGTTGGGACCGTTTGACATAGGGACATTCATAGATCTGCAGGATATGGTGAAGGAAATCGGTATCGAAGATCAGAGTCTGGTGAAGATATACGCGAACCTCTTTAATGAGCGGATCAGCAAGACCGACCGTCTCTCCAACTGGGAGCGCGATATTCTGAAGGATAGTCAGAAGGCGTATGCGGCAATTGATGCCTGGGCTTGTATCCGTATCTACCAGGAGGTGTTGCGGCTGAAAACAACAAAAGATTACGAATTAATCGTGAAATTACCAGAAGATAATAGTGTAAATGATGAAACAGATATATCTGAAACGAGGTAAGGAGGAGAGTTTGCTCAGGTTCCATCCCTGGGTTTTCTCTGGTGCTATTCAACAGGCTGACAAGGGAATCGAGGAAGGCGAACTGGTACGTGTTCTCACCAGTCAGGGCGATTTCATCGCTATCGGGCACTATCAGATTGGCTCTATCGCCGTGCGTGTGCTCTCTTTCGAGGATATACCCATTGACGAATCTTTCTGGCAGTCGCGTTTGTCATCAGCATTGAAAATGCGCCAATCCATCGGCATTGCTGACAACCCTGATAATAACACCTATCGTCTGGTGCATGGTGAGGGTGATCTGTTACCTGGCCTTGTCATTGATGTCTATGGTAAAACGGCTGTGATGCAGGCCCATAGTGTTGGTATGCATGTCTGTCGAATGGAGATCGCCAGTCAGTTGAAGGCCGTGATGGGGTCCAGACTGGAGAATGTCTATTATAAGAGCGAGACCACACTGCCTTTTAAGGCCGATTTGGGGCAGGAAAACGGCTTTATCTATGGCGGAAGTGAGGATAACATTGCCATTGAGAATGGGCTGAAGTTCTATGTTGACTGGCTTCGTGGTCAGAAGACTGGTTTCTTTGTGGATCAGCGGGAGAACCGTTCTTTACTGGAGAAATTTGCCAAAGACAAACGCGTATTGAATATGTTCTGTTATACAGGTGGTTTCTCTTTCTACGCCATGCGGGGTGGGGCGCAACTCGTCCATTCTGTCGATAGCAGTGCCAAGGCCATTGAACTCACGAACCGTAATGTAGAACTGAATTTCCCTGGCGACAGCCGTCATCAGGCCTTCTGCGAGGATGCCTTCAAGTATCTCGAAGAAGCTGGTGACCAGTATGACCTGATTATCCTCGATCCACCTGCTTTCGCTAAGCACCGTGGGGCGCTTCATAACGCCCTCAAAGGCTATACCCGTCTGAATAATAAGGCTTTCCAGAAGATTCAGCCTGGTGGTATTCTCTTTACGTTCAGTTGTTCGCAGGTCGTGACAAAGGACAATTTCCGCAATGCCGTCTTTACGGCAGCTGCTCAGGCTGGTAGGAATGTGCGTATCCTGCATCAGCTCCATCAGCCGGCTGATCACCCCATCAATATCTATCATCCTGAAGGCGAATACCTTAAGGGACTTGTACTCTATGTTGAATAAAGTTGCTGATTTCATCGGGAAGCACCAGCTTCTGTCCCACGACAGTCTCCATCTTGTGGCACTGAGTGGTGGGGCTGATAGTGTGGCGCTCCTGTTGATTCTACAACGGTTAGGCTATCGGATCGAGGCTGCTCATTGTAATTTCCACCTGCGAGGAGAGGAGAGTGACAGAGACGAGGACTTTGTGAAATCACTCTGCAAGAAACTTGGTGTTCCACTTCATGTAATCCACTTTGACACAAAGGAATATGCGTCCATACATCAAGTAAGCATTGAGATGGCTGCCCGTGATCTTCGTTACGGATATTTCCGTCAACTATGTCAGGATATTGGTGCTGCTTCCGTGTGCGTGGCCCATCATCGTGACGATGCTGTGGAGACTCTGCTGATGAATCTTTTACGTGGTAGTGGTATCCACGGTCTGACAGGCATCCGTCCGAAGAATGGTCAGGTTGTCCGTCCGTTACTCTGCGTCAGCCGTGAAGAAATAGAGGAATATCTCCATTCTATTGGACAGGATTACGTTACTGATTCTACGAATTTGGTTGACGACGTGGTGCGTAATAAAATCCGTCTTCATGTCCTGCCATTGTTGAAGGAGATTAATCCAAAGGCAGCGGAGAATATCTTTAAGACATCGAGATATCTTTTTGAAGCAGAGAGAATTATCGATCAATCTGTTTGTGCTCAGAAGACACGGTTAATACAAGGAAATCCAGACGGCTTCCCACAGACGGTGTCCATACCCCAACTGCTTCGCCTGCCGTCTCCAGAGATCTTCCTATACGAATGGCTTTCTCCTTATGGGTTCAACACCACACAGACAGAACAGATATGCTCCTGTCTTAATGGAGAGTCTGGTAAGGAGTTCTGTTCATCAGCCTATACACTGGTGATTGATCGTGAGACACTTATTCTGGCATCTATTCCAACACCGATGAAAACGATAAAAATACCTGAGGAGGGATTATATCGTTACGATGAAAACACGTGTTTTAAGGTTGGACGGTCAAACGATCTTCTAATCTCAAAATCCGACGATTGTGTAACACTGGATGCAGCGACGGTCCGTTTTCCTCTGACCGTACGCCCCGTGCAGACAGGCGACCGTTTCTGTCCGTTTGGCATGGAGGGACATCGTCTTGTCAGTGACTTCCTGACTGATTGCAAGCGATCCTTGATAGACAAACGGCGTCAGTTGGTGGTGACAGACCGTGACGGCCAGATCATCTGGGTTGTTGGTCTCAGGAGCGACAACCGCTTCAGGGTGACCGAAAAGACGTTGGAAATCATACGTCTGACCATCAGCAAAGGAGGTAGTTCGTAATATTTTTGCTTAAAAATTTGTTTCTTTACAGACTTATTCGTATCTTTGCAGCGAATGAAGGATCAAAAAATCATAATTGCCTTAGCTATTGCAATGACAGTCATGCTGGGTGGTTGCGGAGGTCAGCAACAACCCAAGTCATACGTGACGGAGTTGACAAGCGATGACAGCATGACTATCAAGATGGGACAATGGGATCTCATCAAGTATCATAGCGACAAGTTGGGTATGGATATCAACTATCCTTCTTTCTTGCACCATCAGCAGTTACCGAGTGAGACATCACAGGAAATCTTTATTGCTGATGACATCTCTATTTCAGTCATTGTGGATTCCCTGAACGGTATGAATTATAGTGCCGGCCAGCAGTTGATGGGTATGGGAGCCGATCTGGTGGATGTAGGCGATGATTACAGTATCCAAACAGGTTCGGAAGATGATTGGGACTATTATGGCAAAGTCATTGACGATGATTCAATACGTATCGTCACAGTCATGCTGCGATATGCGCCAGATCATTCCGAAGCGGTGGAACCGCTGAGGGAATGGGTGAATCGGTTTAATGTGAAGTGAGATTCAAAACCAAAACTAACTTAGATTTACAGAAATGAAAAGCCTTATTAAACTAAATAATTCTGCCAGACTATACCTGATTGCCATCGGATTATGTCTGTTTCTTCCGCTAACCATACAGGCGCAGCTCAATCCGTTTCCTACCTATGATAATGGGGAGACAATCGTTCGATATAAAACCAGCAATCCTGGAGATGTGGCCAATGGGGCGTTAAGTAATCGAGTGATAAAAAATGTGCTCTATACTCTTGATGACGACGGTACAGCGGAATCGCCTGACGGATACGATAGTGAACACGGGCTGGTGATTAACTCCACTATGACGGACGAGCAAATGGCTACGGTAATGGGGTTGACACCTGGTATGGATGATTATGCGGCGATTTTCAAGGGTATTACCATCCTGATGCCTCCAGGCAATGGGAGCATTATTTTTTTAACGAAATACAATGACGGTCATCAATTATGCGTAAAGGTGGGAAATCAAGATCCCAAAGTGTTTATGTATGATGACACCTCATTGTTTCACCCAAATCACTATGATGGCTATCAATGTGATACCGTTGAATATGCTTTGGATGTCCCCACTTACGTGTATATCTATCATCAGAACGCACCGTCGCAGTCGAGACGCATGACCCGTATAGGTCCGAAGGAAAATGTAAACATCGCTCTCGACAATCTGTCAGTTTATGTTAATGCGATAGATGAGCCAAAGGATCCACCAGCATCGCCCAAACAACTGACATCTGCTGATGTGGCGGAGGCGATTGCCAACATCCCTTCAACAGGATATGCAGGCGGAGAACTGGTCATCAACGATGCCAATGTGACGTCACTCGCCGCCGATGTGTTCGATGGATTAGAAGGGAAGGTTGTAACCTATGTCGATCTGAGTAGCACGAGTATTAAAGATATGACGGTGGACCGCACGGTTGCACCGTTTAATAAGATTCCTGCCACGGCCTTTATCTACCTGCCAGCAGGAAACCGTGTGGCAGAAGGAGCAACGAATGTGGTGATAGGTACTGTCTGCCAGAATATGATATTGTATGACGAACCTCAACCTTTCAAGGCCGCCAAGAAGTTCCGTGCTGTTCATTTTGAATTGAATCGAGACTTCTCGGATTTTACCGATGGTAAATATTGTTCCATCTATCTGCCCTGTAATTTAAAACGCGAAGTGGTGTATGAAGTTGGCACTTTTTACGAAGTATATGATATAGATGATTTTACTTTTAATGTGAGAATGAGACAAGTGGGCGATACCGACTATAACAAACCATATATTTATATGCCCTCTTCAGGTACTGACTTTATCAGCGCCAACATGGTCGATGTGAGGAAGAAAACAGAGAACGGATCTGATTTCCCGAAATTTGAGGGGACCTATGAATATAAGACACTTAAAAGTGATAATAATTTTACCTATTATTGCTTTGCTGCAGAAGGAGAACATCAAGGAAAGTTTGTGAGGGTAAATAATAATGTTACTGTTAATCCCTTCCGTGCCTATATAGTGCTTGAAAATGAAGACGAGTCTGCTTCTCGATCCGAATTGAGCATTGACTGGGGAGAGGACGGAACGACGGTACTGGAGCCACACTTTATTGACGAGACTGAGGCACGCACCAGTCAGGGCTGGTACTCCCTGAGTGGGATGAAACTAAAGTCCAAGCCCACAAAGAAAGGACTATACATCCATAATGGCAAGAAGATAACAATACTTAAATAATCCACAATATGAGAAAGAAAGCATATATTGCTCCGTCTATGAAGATCATATTGATAGACTCAAAAGTAAGACTGCTTGCTGGTTCAAGCTATGATTTGTATTTGGGCGATTCTCCCAATTATGACGGCCCTGCAGCCTAATGAGTAAGAAAAAATATCCCCGCCCGTGGCGGGGATATTTTTATTTGCAAGGAATCTTGTCAATTCTTTTCTGATGTCGTCCACCCTCGAACTCGGTGGTGAAATACTCGTCCATGATAGCACGGGCAGTCTCTTCATCGATAAAACGACCTGGCATCACCAACACGTTGGCATTGTTATGCTGACGGATCAGGTGGGCGATCTCAGGGATCCAGCAGAGACCAGCACGGATACTCTGGTGCTTGTTGAGTGTCATGTTGATACCCTCGCCGCTACCACAGATGGCGATACCGGGGAAAACCTCGCCCTGCTCAATACCCTCAGCCAGTGCGTGACCGAAGTCAGAGTAGTCGCAGGAGTCCTCCGTATAGGTGCCATAATCCTTATAAGGATAGCCCTTCTCGGTGAGGTATTTCTTGACGAACTGTTTTAAGGCAAAGCCAGCATGGTCGCTGGCTATGCCTACTGTCTTAACTTCCATTATGCAAGGAGTTTCTTAACCTGTTCGTAAACGTTCTGGCCAGTGAAGCCGAGCTTCTCGTCGAGCACCTTGTAAGGAGCAGAGAAGCCGAAGCTCTCGAGACCCCATACGGTACCGTCAGCACCTACCAGACCTTCGAGGTTCACGGGCAGACCAGCGGTAAGACCGAACTTCTTAACGCCAGCGGGCAGAACGCTCTGCTGATACTCCTTCGACTGGCTGCGGAACAGACCCTCAGAAGGCACGCTCACCACGCGAGTCTTGATGCCGTCGGCAGCGAGCAGCTTGGCACCAGCCTCGAGGGTAGATACCTCAGAACCCGAAGCCAGCAGGATCACGTCGTAGTTCTCATCTGAGCCAGCGACGACGTAGGCACCCTTGGTAGCCTGTGTGTAGTCGTTGCCCTCGGGCAGCATCTCAATGTTCTGACGAGAGAAGATGAGAGCGGTCGGGGTATCGATGT
>JAFYPG010000169.1 GCA_017547605.1 Prevotella sp. | reverse complement strand
TTATAACAATATCGCTACTATCGAATATGCCAAGGGCAACTATGAGGCCGCTAAGGAGTATATCCAGAAAGCACAGCGCGTCAATGCCAACTTGCCGGAGGCAGCAGCCAACCTCGGTTTACTCGCCCTGAAAAACGGCGACATCAAGACGGCAGAGCAGTATATTGCCAGTGCCACTGGTGCCAATGGCCTGTCGGAGGTGTTGGGTAACCTGAACCTCGCCAAAGGTAACTATGCTCAGGCAGAGCAGGAATTTGGCGACAGCTATTCCAACAGTGCGGTGCTGGCACAGATCCTGAACAAGAATTATGCTTCTGCTGATATCACGCTGAAATATATAAAGAACCCCGATGCTACGACAGATTACCTGAAGGCAGTACTCTTTGCCCGTATGGGTAATCTGGATGACGCTGCCGAGGCCCTCCGCAATGCTATCAGTAAGGACAGTTCCTTCGCTAAATATGCCGCTAACGACATCGAACTGGCAAAGGTAAGAAAGTAAATAATGAAAAAGTTTTTACCTTTTTACCTTTTTACTTTTTTACTCCTATCTTGTGGCGGCAACAGACAGTCGTTCCTGATGGAGGGAGACTTTAAGGGCTTCAATCAGGGAGAACTGTATATTTACGGCTTTGACGGTACCCACGGTCTTGATACTGTCGCTGTGGTGAAAGGCCATTTCCGTTATGAAATACCACTGGAGGATTCTACTTTGTTCGTACTGGTATTCCCCAACTACACAGAGTTGCCCGTCCTTGGTGCCAAGGGAACCACTGTGAAGGTGGAGGGCGATGCCTCGCACTTGAGGGAGACTAAGATCAAAGGTATTAAAGATAATGAGGAGATGACTGATTTCCGTCGGAAAACCAGTGGACAGGCACCGCCTGAACTGGCCCAGTCTGTGGCCAAGTTTGTCAAGGAACATCCCACTTCGCCGTTCGCCCCCTATCTGATTAGGAAATACTTTGTTCAGACGCCTCAGCCTGATTACGCGACGGCCATAGAACTTATGAATATCGTCCAAAAGGTTAACCCTGCTGTATCGCGGGGAAAGGATATGATCCAGCGGATGGAGGGGCTGAATTCCCTGAAGGACGGTGGCAAATTACCAGCATTTACTGCCACTGATATCAATGGTCGCACGGTGAAATCATCGGACCTGAATGCAAAGGTCAATCTCATTTATGTTTGGGCCAGTTGGAGTCTTGAAAGTACTGGTATCCTGCAGAGGTTGCAGATCACGCAGAAGAAACACGGGGATGACCTGAAGATTGTTTATATTTGTCTGGATGCCGATGTGAAGGCGTGCCGAAGGAAGATGGAGCGCGACTCCGTAAAATGGAGCACGATTTGCGACGGCCGGATGTGGGACACGCCCGTCGTGCGGACGATAGGACTGTCAAATGTGCCAGACAATATCATCACCGACAGTCATGGTAAGATCATTGCACACTCACTTAACAACGGGGATATGATTACGAAGATAGATCAACTTTTACCGAAGTAGCCCTGAGTGATACCTTCTGCCTAAATCAAACTAAGAAAAAACAAATGATAAAAACTCTGATACTATGTTAGTAAAAACGTTCTGTGCAGAAGTCATGGGAATGGAAGCCACGACCGTGACTATCGAAGTGAATCTGACCAGGGGTATGATGTTCCACCTGTCAGGACTGGCGGACACTGCCGTCAAGGAGAGTTACGACCGTATCCGTGCGGCCGTTGAAAACATTGGCCTTAAGCCGCATACGGCAGACATCACCATCAACCTCAGTCCTGCCGATATCCGGAAAGAGGGTAGTGGCTATGACCTGCCTTTGGCCATTGGTATCCTGGCGGCTCATGGCAAGGTGAGCGACACGATGCTCAAGAACTATATGATGATTGGAGAGTTGGGGCTCGACGGCAGTCTGAAGCCTGTCAGTGGCATCCTCTCCGTTGCCATCCGTGCGCGGAAAGAACAGTTCAAGGGCCTCTTTGTGCCGAAGGAGAATGCCCGGGAGGCTGCAGTGGTGAACAATCTTGATGTCTATGGGATGGACAGCCTCGTCGATGTCATCAGTTTCCTCAACGGCAGCGATGACTATGAGCCTACCGTTGTCGATACCCGCAAGGAGTTCTACGAACAGCAATATTCCTTCGACCTTGACTTCGCCGACGTGAAGGGACAGGAAGGTGTGAAGCGTGCTTTGGAGGTGGCCGCGGCTGGCAGCCACAATGTGATTCTTGTAGGCCCTCCTGGTAGCGGTAAGTCGATGATGGCCAGACGCTTGCCAGGCATTCTTCCACCCCTCTCATTGGCGGAGAGCTTAGAAACCACGCAGATCCACTCCATAGCGGGGAAACTGCCGAGTGGTACGTCGCTGATCTCCCAGCGGCCATTCCGCAGTCCGCACCATACCGTCTCGCAAGTAGCCCTGACTGGTGGCACCAACAAGCCCCATCCTGGGGAAGTGTCCCTCGCGCATAACGGACTCCTCTTTCTCGATGAACTCACGGAGTTCAACAAGAGTACCCTCGAAGTGCTCCGCCAGCCGCTGGAAGACCGCAAGATTACTATCAGCCGTGCGAAATACACGGTGGAATATCCCTGTTCCTTTATGTTCGTCGCCTCGATGAATCCTTGCCCATGTGGTTACTACGGGGATCCGACGCATCACTGCACCTGTACCCCAGGCCAGATCAGTCGTTACCTCTCCAAGATCAGCGGTCCGATGCTTGATCGTATCGATATTCATTGCGAAGTGCCTGTGGTACCGTTCAAGCAACTCTCCCAGATGCAGCAGGGTGAGCCGAGTGAGAAGATCCGCGAGCGTGTTATCAAGGCTCGTAGGATTCAGGAGGAACGGTACAAAGGGGTGAAGGGTGTCTATTGCAATGCCCAGATGACGGAGCGTATGATCCACCAGTTTGCTGAGCCCGATGACCAGAGTCTTGAGATGCTCCGTTTGGCGATGGAACGGCTCAGTCTCTCTGCCCGTGCCTACAGCCGTATCCTGAAGGTGGCGCGTACCATCGCCGATCTCGAATGCAGCGAGCGTGTTCAGAGCCATCATATCGCTGAGGCTATCGGTTACCGTAGTCTCGATCGCGGCGACTGGGCAGAAAGATAATTCATTTTTTCTCCGTCATGTGAGAAAAAGATTGTATCTTTGCAGACGAGTATGGATAAGAATGAGAAATATCGTTTGCTGACCAAGCAGATCAGCGCCCTGATAGAGGGCGAGACGGATAGTGTGGCTGTGATGGCCAACTTGAGTGCAGCCATCCATGAGACGATGGGGTTCTTCTGGACGGGATTCTATCGGGTGAAAGGAGAAGAGTTGGTGTTGGGACCATTTCAGGGACCTGTGGCCTGTATGCGTATCAGACTTGGACGGGGCGTGTGTGGTACGGCGTGGAAGCAGCGGGAGACCATTGTGGTGCCCGACGTCGAACAGTTCCCGGGCCATATCGCTTGTAGTAGTCTCTCGCGTTCAGAAATCGTCGTCCCCGTTTTCTCCAAGGATGGAGAGGTACAAGCCGTCCTTGACATTGACAGCAAGGAACTGGCAACGTTCGATGACACAGACCGCCAGTACCTGGAAGAAATCTGCAGGATGATACCTGCGGATCCAGGATAATCTGATCATAAACCCCAGTCGGGTCTAAGTCCTGCCATCGACTTCAGCGAAGTACAAACGCCTTGGTCAGAATGCCGAGAAACGGTTACGGTTACAGTTGTAACCATATGTCCGCAGAGGAGAGAAATGAGGAGGGGAATATAATGTAATATATTTATTTTCAGGTGTTTGTGGAATAACTGCATTCTAATTTTGCAGGGAAAAGGTTACATGGTTACAACTGTAACCGTAACCGTTTTCAGTATAGGATAATAAGGGAGAAAGTGCCGTATTAATCATCGTTTGCCAATACCCAAACAAATATGCGCCTATACCCAAACAATCGTTTGCCTGTACCCGATTTGAAACGTATTTCTGGACGATGACTTATAATTTAATAGATGAAAAGCAAAAAATAATGTATTTTAGTGCTCTAATTTGAAGGAATTGTGTCTCTTTGCAGCGTACAGTTAGAAACAAAAAATCCCGAGAATGTCTCGGGATTCATGCAAAACAGCCTTTCAATGTGGCGCTTCAGGATGGGCTTGAACCAACGCCCCCCTGATTAACAGTTAAAAAATGTAAGATTTTGCGATATTATGTTTAAGTGGATTTGGTTGATTCACAGAAAGTTAGTAACTTTGCAGCAGTTTATGATACTCCATGAAATTGGGTAATTACGAGAATAGATAACCAAAATTTGTTCAGACGAATTGTCAATAAATAAAGGGGTTTCAGAAGATTTGAGTGAGTCGAGATAACCAAAATTTGTTCAGATTAGATAAAAAGACGTAATATGGCAGAAAGAAAGAAGAGAGAAACGATACCCAATTTGGAGTCGCTGACTATGGGTAATTGTACCATCGTATTGACACTTGATACCAGATATAGGGATGAAGATGGCAAGTATCACGCATCCATTCGTTTCACGGTGAATGGGAGCCGGTACTTTTTCCATTTGGGATATAAGTACTCGGTAGAAGAGTTCGATGCCATCTGCAAATCGGATGGGCGTGGACGTGGCGGCAATCAGAACCAGAACTATATCGAGAAAACCCATTTGGTGGAAACGTACAGCCAATATGTAGGGCTTGTCCGTGATATGTATAATAAAGGTACATTGAAGTCTGTTGATAACATTCGTTCTGTGATAACCGGACGTATCTCGACCTATGGGGATTCAAAGGAAAGCTCTGAACCATATGCTAATTCGTTCATCGGCTTGTGGAATGAGGTTATCTCGCAGAAGAAGGCAAGCACAGCAGAAACCTACCGTAATGCCCGCGATTGTTTCATAAAGAGCGGTGTGTATAATGCGAAGGACGGCTATAATGTTGGTGTGGATAAAATTCAGGCATGGATAGCCTACATGAAGAAGATGAAATACACACAAACGACTATCGTATTCTATCTTCGGGCCATCCGAGTTGTGTTCAAGGCTTGCATTAGCAACGGTTATATGCTGGAAAAAGACTATCCGTTTAGTGCATCAGACCCATTGAAAGTTAAGATTCCATCTGGATCTTCACGTAAGGCTGATTTCCTAACCATTGACCAAATGACAGAACTGTATGAGTTCTATGTCAATGGTGAGATTCCCAAAGAATATAAAC
>JAFYPG010000168.1 GCA_017547605.1 Prevotella sp. | reverse complement strand
TGTTCTACAACCATGTTGAGAAGTGCTGGTGGATGCTCTATACGCAGCGCCGCGTTGAGGAGCAAACAGCAGATGTGTCATATTGTTACGGCAATCGCATAGGTATAGCTCAGAGCGATGATAATGGTGCTTCTTGGTACTATCGCGGCACACTCGACCTTGAGTTTGAACGTGGACACAATACCTTTTGGGCACCGGAGGTCATCTATCACAGGGGCATTTATCATCTCTTCGTGGCATATATTAAAGGAGTACGCACGAACTGGGGCGGAGAGAAAACGCTCATTCACTACACGAGCAAGAATCTTTGGGATTGGAAATATCGCGGCAGACTTGAGGTCGGATCACATAGTGTCATAGACATCACAGTATTCAGGAAACCTGACGGAAGCTGGCGTGCTTGGTACAAGGACGAGCCTATCAATTAGGCACTTCAATATGAAACCTATCCCAGTAGTTCCTTCAGTTTGTTGACATTGCTACGCGAAACGGGAATGGCATCGTGACTGTGACGCATCACGAGCTGCATGGCACGGGAATTAGAGGAGATTTGTTCAACCTGACCGAGATTGACCATGAAGGCACGATGACAACGAACTATCATAGGATAAGCCTGTAGCGAATCCTCCATCTGTTTCATCGTGGCACGGAGCATATTGGTATGCGCTTCATTTCCTTGTAGTTGGCAAACTTTTACATAGTTACCAACTGCTTCTATATACAATAGGTTAGAAATATCAAGGGTAACATGCTCGTTGGTGGTTCCCTCGAGTGTTATTTGTGAATCCTGAACCGTACCGCCTACTGGTGTGTCATCCTCAGTTTGTTGTGGGACTCCTGCGTTTGAATCCTGCAATTTCTTCAGTTGTTCGTTCAGCAGCTTGGTTTCCTCCAGCTCTGCAGACAGATAGCGGCTACGGAACTTGAATCGCCAATAGAGTCCGATGGCGAAGGAGAGGAAGGCGATAATCACCAACGTCTCCAGGAAATTGCTCAAAGATAATTTATTGGCCTCTACCAAATCGCTCATGGCATAGTGGCGATAGAGGCAGATTAGCAACGCCACCAACGGCGTATTGATGCATTGAAAGCGGAGATTACGACTGATGATATAGCTGACACCACGATCGTAGGAGCGTGGCATGCGGACAACGTATCGCAGAATGACTTCCGTCAGGAAACAACTCAGCAAGCCCAATGCAAATATCGCCAACAAATGAACATAGGCCTGCCATTGCCACACTTCGAGTCCGAAGGGCTTGAAGATGGCTATAGCCAGTACCATAAAGGCGGTACTGATGAAGCGTATGCTGATAGTTTCTTTATGACCTTGGTTCATACAACTGGCAAAAGTACGAATAAGTGAGCAGAAAACCAAATATTATTTGAGTTTTCTCGAGCGAAAGTACTTTCGACGAAGTCAAAGGTACGAAAAAGAAATGAAAATATGCCCGTTTATCACAAATTTATGCAGAATATCCCAGATATTTGGAGAGTTAGATGATACGTCTTAATTTTGCACCCAGAAACGTTGAACATAAAAAAGTTATAGTTATGAAACCAAGAACGATTATTGGAATAGTGTTGATTGTGGCTGGTGCTTGGAAGCTGGCCAATATGTGGGGAATCATTGAGAACGACTGGCTGTGGCGCCAGCCCTGGACGACTTATATTGCTCCAGCAGCACTTATCTACGTAGGAGCATTAGTGATTGTCAACAGTTATCGCCGCGACCCAGACCAGTGGCTCCAGCGTCCTCTGCCTATTGGTGAAGACGGCAAGCGCATCTGTTGCAGCGTACATTACGGCGGTGACGAGTACATCTATCGTGGCGAGCCTTTCCACGGTGCACGTCTCGACGCTTTTTGTGGCGGTATCCGTATGGATCTGCGAAATGCCACTATTACAGAGGATGAGGAGATAGAGATCCATACCTTCTGTGGCGGTGTGGAACTGATTGTACCTCAGAGTGTGAACGTTGTCGTCAAGAGCCGTAGTTTTATTGGCGGTGTCGGCAACCATGCTTCAAGAACAGCAGAAAAGGATGCACATTGCCTACACATCATAGCCGACAATTTTATTGGTGGTGTAGATATAAAAAACTAAAGTTTCTGCAACTATCTGTAATTATTCGACGTCAAATACGACAAATAAGGAAAAGTTGTATAATAAATAAGAATATGAAAAAGATTGTTTTTAGGTTAACAGCCATTATGGCTTTATTGATGATGACGATGACAGTCCAAGGAAAGACACAGGATTGGGGCGGACGAGTCATCGATGAGAAGGGCGAACCGATGCCCTTTGTAAATGTAGTATTGCTATCGCTTCCCGATTCTGCCTTTGTGCAGGGTGGTATGACCGATGAGCAGGGTGTATTTAAGATTGTGACAGATGTCAATGAAGGTCTGTTCAAGGTGACCAGTGTGGGATATGAGACCTTATATATTAAGGCTGGTCAGGACTTGACTATCCAGATGAAGGAAGACACCCAGCTGCTGAAGGAAGTGGTTGTAAAAGGTCAGTTGCCTAAGACTCATGTCAAGGGTGATGCCATGCGCACCACTGTGGCGGGAACCATACTGGAGAAGGCAGGAACCATGAGCGATGCTCTGTCTCGGATTCCTTCGTTGGAGGCAGAGCGCGATGGCGGTGTGAAGGTGCTGGGGCGTGGCGATGCCGAGGTGTATATCAACGGCCGCAAGGTGCAGGACATGAAGGAACTTTCCCGTCTGCGTGCCGACCAGATCCAGCACGTCGATGTGGTACAGAACCCTGGTGCCCGCTATGCTGCCTCGGTCAAGGCTGTCGTTCGCATCACCCTGAAGAAGGCTCAGGGCGAGGGCTTCAGTTTCCAGAACAGTACACAGTTCATGTACCAGTACGGTGGTTCGCTGAACGATAACTTCACCGCCAACTACCGTACGGGCGGACTCGACGTGACGGGCTCGTTCTGGGTGGGCACCTATAATCACTTTAAGGGTTTGCAGGTGAACGACATGCTTTACTATGTTGGGCCAGATCAGGTGACGGGACACTCCACCCAGGAGATCAGACACCCTTGGCACGCATGGTCACCACAATTGCAGCTGAACTATATGGTCAATGAGAATCACACCTTTGGCGCCTACTACAAATATGACCGTACACCTAGTGGCGAGACGAAGGGCGACTACTTGACAGATATGTTCGAGAACGGCATCCTCACCGAGCACTCCGCAAGCTACATCTGGCAGGATCAAAGTGTCAAGAAGCACATCTTCAACGCCTATTACAATGGTAAGGTTGGAGAGCTGGGTATCGACCTGAACATTGATGGACTTTTCGACGACACCAAGACGCCTGGCCGCACAACAGAGCAGACGGCGTTTGTGAGCGCAGCCCCCGTTGACCGCACCATCGAGAGCAATACCAACAGCGCCAATAATTTCTGGGCCTCGAAGCTTATCTTCAGCTATCCCATATTGAAGGGTAACCTCTCCGTTGGCGGCGAGTACAACTACAACCATCGCACGGATGCCTACACATTTCAGGCTTCCGACTACGTTCCCGTGAAGGCCACCGACACAGAGATCAACGAGAAGTCGGCAGCAGCCTTCGTGGAGTACGGCCGTCAGTTCGGCAAGGTGTTCGCCCAGGCCGGTCTGCGCTACGAGCACTTGACGAACGACTATTTTAACTTCGGCAAGCGCGAGGACGAGGTGTGCCGCAACTACGGTGACTGGTTCCCCACCGCCACCATTTCTGCTCCCATCGGAAAGTTACAGCTGAGTCTGTCGTATCGCCGCGACATCCAGCGACCAGCCTATGCCAACCTGACCAGTTCAACGATGTACGTCAACCGCTACACCTTTCAGAGTGGTAATCCCTATCTGCTGCCGACCTACAATCACAGCCTCGTGCTGAATGCAGCCTATCAGTGGGCAAACCTGACCGTCGAGTATGGTCGGATGAAGAACAGCGTGACCATGTCCACCGAGCCTTTCCCTGGCAGTACGGATCCGCTCATCAGCCTCGTTCGTCCCATCAATAGTGCCGACGACTACAACCAGTTCGAGCTGAGCCTCTCCGCACGCCCGACTATCGGTTGTTGGCATCCCATGTGGTATGCGTTCACCATCTTCCAGAACTACAAGACGCCGACTGCCAACGGCTCAATCAAGACCCTCAACGACCCATACGTCACACTCATCTGGAACAACGACATCGAACTGCCTCACAGCTTCCGCCTGAGTGCCAACGCCCAGTGGGCATCGAAGGGTGACTACAACAACTTCAGCATCACAGCCCAGCGTTTCAACCTCACGCTCGGCGTGCAGCGCGACTTCAACCTCCGCCGTCTCGGCACGATGACTGTCGATTTGCGCTGTGCCGATGTGTTCAACACCAACAAGACTGACGCCACCGTCTACGGCATCCGTGAGTTGTCGACAGCCAATCCTGCCCGCCGCACCTTCCTCATCGACCTTGTCTGGAAGTTCAACGAGGCCCGCTCGAAGTATCGTGGCTCCGGCGCCGGCGATAAGCAGAAAGCAAGAATGTAACCAGATTATTAGAAAACAATCTGCAAAATTAAAACTAAAAAACATAAAAGGTATGAAAACGAGAAGAATAATGATGGCAGTAGCCATGATGCTGGTCTGCATGAGCAGCGTTGCTCAAGATCAGCGAATGATGGAGTTTCAGGTGATGATGGCTATGCATGACACCACTTATAAGAACTATATCAAGGATGGGAAATACAAAGAGGCAATCACTCCGTTGACCACGCTGATCAACAT
>JAFYPG010000016.1 GCA_017547605.1 Prevotella sp. | reverse complement strand
TCTTATAGATGCAGGCCAATGCCCAGCATGAGGTTATTGGGATAATAGAAATCGTATAGGCTGTAGCCGATGTGGAGATAGGCCTGCCGCATGACGTTGATCTTCAGGGCAAGAACCTCATAGAAGCCCTTGAAATCTGTGGTACCAGCATTAATGAAGTTATGACCAATACCGAAGTTGATGGTGAAATAGGGCATGACAAACTCCGTGCGGGCGGAGAGGCCAAGAGCCACCCTGCGATACCACGGTGCGGTATGGATATCATCATCCGTCCCACTCCAGTAGGTCTTTGTGAGCACTTCGGGGTCGATCTCAATATTGGCACTACCGTCGTAGGCTCCGTCGAGTGAAGCACCGACGTTCAGCCAGTGGTTAACATGATAGAGCGGGTTGAGCGTAAAGCCGAAGACGCCATAGGTGTTAGGCAGGGCGTAGGCGCCCTCCTCAGTATCAACGCCCTTGCGCTTCCACGCGCCATAGAGCGTCAGGTCCCATCCCCAGTGTCGCTCGAAGGTGGGAAGAGGCCTGCGATCTGGTTCCCTGTCGCTGCGGTTGATATAGTAGGCCACACTCGCCTTGACACCCGCCACATTGAGGCCGGCATTGGGAATAGAGGTGTTGCCGTTGCTGTAATGGGTGATCGTCGCACCGAGGTTCAGGTCCCAGTGCTTTGACAGCATCCAACGCAGATAGAGATCCACGTCGATATAGGCCGTGGTCTTCGATCCGATAACGCGGTTCTCAGGGTTCGTATCCCAGTCGTGCGCCTTCCAACCATAGGTAAGTCCGAAATCCCACTCGTAGTTGAGCGACAGTCTTCGGGCCAGTGTCTTGATGGTGGCACCTTGGAAGATATAAAGCGACACGGGATTCCCCAACTGGGGATTGAAGTCATGGACGGCGAGGCCCACGCCCTGATAGACGCCTTTGTAGATCAGAGCCTGTTCGGAGTTCTCGGGCGGTGCAAAGGCATATTTCACCTTTGCCACAAAAGAATGGTTCATCGTCCTCACCTCAGAGTTATAGCCTTTCAGGAACTCATTGGTATGGATGATATGCCCGGGGATGGCTTCCACTTCAATACGGTGGACAGTGGCACTGTCATCCTGCGCGATCTCGGTTTCGGACATAGCAATAGCAGCGACGGGAAAAACCATCGCTGCTATGAAAAGGAAAGTCTTTCTATTACTTGTCACTCTCGGGAGCCTGTCCGATCAGATCCATAAACTCGTCGAGTTTCGGCGTGATGATGATCTGCGTACGGCGGTTACGCTGCTTGCCAATCTCGGTATCGTTGCTGGCAATAGGATTGTACTCGCCACGGCCACCGGCTGTCAGACGCTTCGGATCTACACCGTAATCGTTCTGCAGAGCCTGTACCACTGAAGAGGCACGGAGGGTCGAGAGGTCCCAGTTATTACGGATATTGGTCTTCTTGATGGGCACGTTATCGGTGTTACCCTCGATCAGCACGTCATAGTCCTTGTAGTCCTTGATGATCTTGGCGATCTTCGACAGGGTCTCGGCGGCACGACTGTTGATCTCGTAGGAACCGCTCTTATAGAGCATATTGTCAGCCAGAGAGATATAGACGACACCCTTGAGCACCTGCACATCGACCTCCTTCAACTCCTCCTTCGAGAGCGAACGGGTCAGATTGTTCGTCAGTACCATATTCAGTGAGTCGCTCTTCGACTTCACCTCTACGAGATGACGGATATACTGGTTAGACTCGTTGATCTGATCCACCAGCTTCTCAATGGAAATATTATTCTGGCTGGCGTTGGTCAGACTCTTGTCGAGCGACTCCTGCAACTTGGCATATTTGGCCTCAGCGGCTTTGAGGGCCTGCTGCAGACCCTTCTGCTGATCCTCGAGAGCCTGAATACGGGCATTCTTTCCAGCCAAGTCTTCTCTGGCATCCTGCAGTTTCTCCGTAAGCGACTTGTTCTCCGTCTGGCAGTTTGCCAGATCCTTCTTGCTGGCGCAGCTCGTCATCATCAGACCAGCAGCCAGGACAATGAATAATACATTTTTCTTCATAACTTGTCGTTTTTTAAGTGTAACGAATGCAAAATTAGTGAACTAACCGAAAAAACAATGAAATTCTGCTTGTTATTAGAATTATTTTAATTAAATTTGCAGTCAAAAACCAAAATAGCAATGAAAAATATCAAATTCCTACTCATTGCAATTCTGAGTATGCTCGTTTTGAGCACGCATGCCCAGATGCTTTCCAAGGGTGTTTCCAAGGAACTTGCCGACCATCGAAAAGCAAATATCAGTAACGTGGTTTATGACCTCACTTTCAACATTCCGTCTGATCTCAGCAAGAGGGTCACAGGCAAAGCCTTCATCAGTTTTGAACTGAAGACACTGGAAGATGTAATCCTGGACTTTCAGGGAGGTTTCGACGGCACCTGTTATACCTTTACAGGCAAGAGAAACAAAAGACGATTTGCCATAGCCACCTACCAGAATGAGCATATCATCATCCCAGCCAAGGCACTACAATTGGGAAAGAATAAGGTGGAACTAGACTTCGTGGCCCTCGACAAAGCCCTGAATCGCAACAAAGATTATATGTACACCGTCTTCGAGCCTGATATGGCAAGGTCGGCATTCCCCTGTTTCTGCCAACCAGACCTGAGGGCTGTGTTCGTCACAACCCTGTCAACACCTTCTGGATGGAAGGCGATGTCCAGCGATAACAGTTGTCAGTTGCCGATCTTCCTTTATTCCTTTGTGGCTGGCAACTTCAACGAGAAGACGGCCACTCGCGACGGACGTCCCATGCGGGCACTCTATCTGGAGACCGATCCAAACAAGGTAGCCCAACTCGACAAGGTGTTCGATGAGGCTGCACAGGCCGTGAAATGGATGGAGGGCTACACCAGTATAGCCTGTCCTTTCAAGGAATACGGTATGGTGATCCTGCCCAACTACCCCTATGGCGGCATGGAGCATCCGGGAGCCATCCAGTTTGAAGACCGTCAGATCTTCCTGGATAAGAATGCCACACAGGAAGACGAGTTGACGCGTATGGAACTGATTGCCCACGAGACGGCCCACCTGTGGTTTGGCGGTCTGGTATCCCTGAAATGGTTTGACGACCTCTGGGCCAATGAGGTTCTCGCCATGTTCATGGCCTCCAAGATCACACGCCGACAGTACAGTCAAGTAGATCACGACCTGAACTTCATCAAGACCTTCCAGAACAGGGCCATCTATACCGACCGTACAGAGGGTACTCACCCCATCGCCCAAGAACTCACCAACGTCAACCATGCCAGTCTGCTCTACGACAATATCCTCTATGACAAGGCACCCGTGATGATGCGGATGATGGAGCAGATGATGGGTGCTCCTACCCTCCAGAACGGTCTCCACAAATACTTAGTGAACTACCAGTTCGACAATGCCAGCTGGGACGACCTGATCACTACGCTCGACAACGAGGCTCCCAGTGCCGGCATCCGCCAGTTCAGCGAGATATGGGTGAAGCAGAAAGGTCTGCCCACCATCCATACCAGTTATAAAAACGGACAACTCGTCATCACGCAGTCCGATCCCTTTAACCGTGGTGTCTTCTGGCCTCAGAAGTTCCAGATCAAGGCGATCTATGACTTAGGCAAGAGCCGTACGGTGGTGGTTGACATGCAAAAGCCAACCATGACCATCAAACTGCCTGGCAAGCCCGACTATATCATCCCCAATGCCGATGGTAAGGGCTACGGACGATTCACGCTCGATAACGAATACACCTTACTGATGCCCAAGCGTCTTATCACGACCCGTAACGACCTGAACCGCTACGCCCTGTTACTGGCTATCCACGACAACTATCTGATGGGCAAGATTCCTCCTTCACACTTTGGTGAACTCTTCCGTATGATGGGAAAGGAGAAGAATCCACTGATCATGTCAACGGCCCTCGACCACATGTTCAAGATTGTCCGTGACGTCAAGGAAGAGCAGCGCGCTGCCTTGGAACTCTGCGTGATGGATCTGTTGGGTGAGAACAAGACGGATGCCTGCCACCAGTTTATCCTCCGCAAGATGACCACCTGTGCCACCTCTCCCGAGGTACTGAATCAGATAGAGTGGATCTGGCGTCATCACAACGACCCACTGCTCAACGAATACGACTACATGGAGATGGCCTACCGTCTGGCCATCATGCACCCCCAACAGTCAAAGGATATCCTGAGCACCCAGCGTGCCCGTCTGCAGAACGAAGATATGAGGAAGGAATTCGACTATGTAAGTCGTGCTTGCAACCCCGAAGCCAATGAGCGTACGAAGGTGTTCAACTCACTTCTTCGCCCCGAGAACCGTCAGCAAGACCTATGGGCCTTCCATACGCTGCAACTGCTGAACTCTGATGTCTATGAGCCACAGTCGAACAGCTATATCGAGCCCAGTCTGAAGTCACTTGAATACCTGCAGCAAACCAGCGATGTCTTCTTCCCCGAGAAATGGATGAAGGCACTGATGGAAAACCATAAGAGCAAGGAGGCTGCCGGGATCATCGACAACTTCCTGAAGGCTAATCCCAATTATCCCACCAACTTGAAGAACAAGGTGCTGGAAGCCTCTTGGATCCTGATGAAGCAGATGCCTTATGTGGAACCTCCAAAGCCAGTAGCACCCGCTCCCACTACGGCCAAGACACAGGCCAAGAAAACGGCTAATGGCAAGACTGCCGCCAAATCAGCACCCGCCAAGAAGACAACCCAAAAGAAAAAATAGAATTCAAAAAAATACCAAACAGAACATATGATACGTTTCTTTCAGACCCCACAGAAAACTTCGGTGATTGCCACAGAGGTGGATCACCAACTCAACGAACAAGAAATCAAGGAACTTAGTTGGCTCTATGGTGAAGCCACTCTGCTGGACGCAGAGCAATTAGACGGTTTCTTCGTAGGTCCGCGCCGCGAGATGGTCACCCCATGGTCCACCAATGCTGTAGAGATTACGCAGAACATGGGTATCAAGGGCATCAGTCGTATCGAGGAGTATTTCCCCGTAGCCAGCAAGGATGCCGAGTACGACGAGATGTTACAGCGCATGTATAACGGTATCAATCAGGATATCTTTACGATCAACATCAAACCGGAGCCCATCAAGTATGTAGATAACCTGGAGGAATACAACGAGCAGGAAGGTCTTGCTTTAAGTCCCGAGGAAATCGAATACCTGCATGGTTTGGAGAAGCAGAACGGTCGTCCGCTGACAGACTCTGAGATCTTCGGTGGTACGTTTATCATCGACGGCAAGGAGATGGAGAGTTCGCTTTTCGCCATGATCAAGAAGACCACGCAGGAAAACCAGAACAAGATTCTCTCGGCCTATAAAGATAATGTGGCCTTTGCACAGGGACCCATCGTGGAGCAGTTCGCCCCGAAGGACCAGAGCACGAGTGACTATTTCCAGATCAAGGATAT
>JAFYPG010000167.1 GCA_017547605.1 Prevotella sp. | reverse complement strand
GACAAGAACCAGGCTCTTGCAGCGGCAGCTCGCATTCAGTCTATCCCCACGCTGTTCTTTATCACCAAGAATGGAAATATAGAACGTGTAGTTGGCGGACTTCCTTATCAGGAATTGGTAAGGATGGCAGAGAAGATCAGTTCGTCAGAAGAATAATCACGCCGCTGATTCCGATATAAGCATAGACAATGTAGCGAAAAACACGGTTGGGGATGCGCTTGAATATGTATGCACCAAGAGTTGTTCCGATGATGACGCCGCCAAGGCCGAAACAGTAATCTGTCAGGACGGTTGTAGTTAAGAAGCCGTTATAGGCACGAACAAATGTCATCATCACATTGCCAATCAGAAAGTAGGTCTGCGCCATTGCCATATAGTGCTCCTTTGTGAGCTCCGACTGGATGAAGTAAAGCACGGCTGGCGGGCCTTGCATACCGAAGAAGCCCCCCATCAGTCCGCTGAGTGTTCCAGCTCCCACCTGTACGCGTTTGGTTGTGGGAAGTTTGATTCGTTGGCTAAATACAGCGAAATAGATACTGATGACTATCAACGCCACACCCAGAATCCGCTTTAATATATGGTCTTCGATACGCGTTAGAGCGAAAATCGCTATCGTAGAGACAACAACAAAAGTCAGCAGTATCGGCCATAACCGCTTCCAAGTGATGAAACCACGCAGTTTCCAAACGATGACTGCCGAGGTGGTGATGGCCAACAGACCAGAAAGTGTCGTGGCCTCTCCATAAGTTGGCAGGAAAAACGGCAGCATTGTCATAATGAAGATGCCAAAGCCGAAGCCCGTAGTGCGCTGCACGAAACTGGCTCCGATGCTCAGAAGGAATATCGCGATGACAAGACTACTCATCAGAACCTCCCTAATACCTCTATCACCTTAACCCAGTCCGTTTCCGGCTCGAAGCCGAACTTGTCATCTATCCCGACATTAAAATAGAGCTTGGCCTCGAAGTTCTGAAAACTCGTATTCCCCACTTCGGGGTTCTCGTTGGCATAGTCGAAATGGATGCCCTCCTCAGCAAAATGTGCCCGATATTCGTTCATCTTCTCCGCGTAGCAACTACTCCAGAGAATCAGACAGATGTCCTCACGGCTGGTCATCAGTTGAAGGGCTTCCCTCGAATACGGATAGTAATCGTAGGTCTCCTCGTTCTCGTAACATGCCCGCAGAATGGTATCATGAATATCCACTACCACGTAGATCTTCTCCCAGTTCTTCTCAATCTTGCGGTTGAACGCCACTTCAAATGCCTTTACTATATCCATACCACTACAAATCCTAATATTTCCCAAATCTTCCTGCAAAGATAGCAATAATTCAGCATTTCTTGCTACTTTTGCACGTATATTTAAATGTATTTATGCCAAAAGAGCGAAACAAAGCAGACGATTACCGCGAAAAGGCTTATGCGGGCGATACCAAGGCGATGAATAACCTCGGTGTCTGCTATGAGCGTGGCACTGGCGTGAAGGTCAGCCTTGAACTTGCTTTTGAATGGTATATGAAGGCAGCTGAGCTGGATGATGTCTATGGCTGCTTCAACGTCGGCGAGTGCTACTATCACGGAAAAGGTGTGGAGCAAAGCGCGGAGAAAGCCTTTGAGTGGTACATGAAGGCCGCAGACAAGGGTGATATGCAGTCGCAGGTGAACGTGGCCAACGCCTATTACCTCGGGGATGGTGTTGAAAGTGACCATCACAAAGCTTTCCTCTGGTATCGCGAGGCAGCTTTCCAAGGACATGTCCTCTCACAGAAGAACTGTGGTGCAGCCTATTGGAATGGCGATGGTGTGGAGAAAAATCTCGAAGAGTGTGTTTTCTGGTATGAGTTAGCATCCAATGGCGGGGATGCCCAGGCACAGTTCGCTACAGGCTGGTTTCTGATGACTGGCACAGGCGTTCCGCAGGACGAGCGCAAAGGATTGAAGTGGATTCACAAGGCCACGTTCCAGGGCTATCAGCCTGCAATCGACTATTGTAAGGAACATGGTTACAAGTGGTATTGAGCGTATGACACAGACAATAGTATATACCCTCATTTGCATCAATGTAGTGACCTTCCTTGTCTATGGCATTGATAAATGGAAAGCCAAGCAGGGCAGCTGGCGTATATCAGAGGTAACTTTGCTTACACTCGCAATTATCGGAGGAAGTATCGGCGCATTACTGGGCATGCAAGTCTGGCATCACAAAACGATGCACAAGAAATTCAAGTATGGACTTCCTATGATTCTGTTAGTTCAAATAGCCCTCATATATTTCATAAACAAATAAGAGATATGGTTGATTACGGATTAAAGGACAGAGTGGCTCTGGTTACGGGAGCGAACAACCCGCAAGGCATTGGAGCGACCACTGCGTTTGCCTTTGCTCGCGAAGGGGCAAAGGTTGTTTTGGTCTATAAGAGAATTCCAAGACCCTTTGACCAGACAAAGACTGACAGGAATGGAGCTGACAAATACTTTCAGGCCAATGCAGGGAATGCAGATGTCGTAGAAAGCAAGCTTCAGGAAATGGGTGCAGACTACCTGATCATCGAGAGCGACATCTCCAATGAAAATGCCGTCAAGGAAATCTACTCGAAAACACTTGAACGATACGGGAAAGTGGATATCCTCGTCAACAATGCGGCAGATGGCGATATGGATGGATTGGATACCATCGAGAAAATCACTCCCAATGTCATCGATGAAACCTTTGCGGTTAATGTCCGTGGAAGCATTCTGATGACACATGAATTCATTAAGCATCGTGGCGATTACGGCAGAATAATCAATCTTTCCACCGATGCAGCACAGGTCTTTGCCGGTCAGATAACCTACGGCGCAAGCAAGGCGACTCTGGAAGCACTCACCCGCAGCATCGCCCTAGAAGTGGCGAAGTACGGCATTACCGTAAACTGTGTGGCTCCAGGTCCGACTCAGACAGGATGGATTGATGATGATTTCGCAAAGGAAGTCATCCCGATTATTCCGATGGGTAAACTGATCCAACCGCAGGATATTGCCGATACCATCCTGTTTTTGGCTAGTGAACAGGCAAGGATGCTTACAGGTCAAGTAATAAAGGTGTCAGGAGGACATGCGCTTTAAGAAGCATGGATGAGATGTGGAACCTGTGGCACGGCTGCCACAAGAAGAGCGAGGGCTGCCAACACTGCTATGTGTTTAGGCGCGATGCGGAGTTCGAGAAGGACTCCAACGTCGTAACCAAAACCTCCAGCTTCAATCTTCCCATCCGTCGTGACCGCAGCGGGAATTGGAAAGTGCCGTCTGGTACGCTAATGTGGACATGCTTCACGTCGGACTTCTTCATCGAGGAAGCTGACCTGTGGCGCGAGGATGCCTGGCTGATGATTCATAGGCGCAGTGATTTGCATTTCTTCATGATCACGAAGCGACCTGAGCGGATTCTCCAATGCCTGCCAGAAGATTGGGGTGACGGCTATGAAAACGTCACCATCTGCTGTACGATGGAAAACCAGCGGCGAGTGGATGAGCGGTTGCCGATATACATGAACCTACCCATAAAGCACAAGGCCATCATATGCGAACCACTGCTTGGCCCGATAGATTTCCATGGATGGCTTTCCCCTTCGGCTTACGCCACTTCCCCGATTAACGGGGATGCTCAAAGGTGCGAGCAAGTGACGGTAGGCGGCGAGTCAGGTTCTGAAGCCCGAGTCTGTGATTATGCCTGGGTACTCGGCATCCGTGAGCAATGCATCTCTGCCAACGTGCCTTTCCACTTCAAGCAAACTGGTGCGCACTTCCGCAAGGATGGCCGTATCTACAACATCCCACGAAACCAGCAGATGAAACAGGCACATAAGGCAGGAATAGACTATGCATACAAGTAATACTACCACTCACCACATATTTGCGCAGTTTATCCCAAATATTTTGTAAATCTCGCAACTATCCGTACATTTGCAGCGTCAAACAAATAAAATATGGAACTAAACAAGGCAACAATTGAAGAATTTGAGTCCATCATCGCATTCTACGATGATGTGACGGAGAGAACTCCAGACATGGAACGCTTTGCCCGTTGGCAGAAACGTAAGCACCCCACCATCGATGGCATCAGAGCCTATATTGAAGAGGGGAGCATGTACCTATATAAAGAGAATGACGCTATTGTTGGAGCGATGGCCGTCACGATGTATCAAGGTGAGGACTATCACGCCATCGAGTGGTCTCAGCAGGTTAAAGATAATGAGGCTGCTGTGATTCATATTCTTGCTGTGAGTCCTGATGTTCAGGGTAAAGGCATCGGCTCTGAGATGATTCGCGAGGCTATCCGTCTTGCCCAGACAAATGGCATGAAAGCTATTCGCCTTGATGCCCTTGCCTCTAACACACCAGCCCATAAGATATACAAGGCATTAGGCTTTGAATACCGTGGTCAGCAGCATCTCTATGCCGAGAATACAGGTTGGACAGACTTCTATTTCTTTGAGTTGAAACAATAGTTAGTGTTAAAGTAAAGTTAAAATCAGAAAAACGTTTGACTCGTCCCTTAGGTCAACCCCTATCTTTGCAATCGCTTAGCAAAACATCGCGCGATTATGAGTAAAATGAAATTAAAAATCGGAGAGTTTTCACAGATGATGCAGGTAACAGTAAAGACCTTGCGTCACTATGAGCAGAAGGGACTCTTGTTGCCTGACGAGGTGGACGAGTGGACGGGCTATCGCTACTATAGCCTTGATCAGATGCAGAAGCTGCAATCCATCCGTGACCTGCAACGACTCGGCTTCTCGCTTGACGAGATAAAGGACCTGTATGATGACGTATCTCATACGCCCAGTGTCCGACAGCTGACGGAGAAGATCAAGGAAACGGAACAACAACTGAAGCAACTGATTGCCCGCCGTAACCGACTGCTCGACTGGAGAGACTCTCGCAAAGAAATGAAGACAATGGAAAAATTCAGTATTCAATCACTGCCAGAAATCATTGTGGCAAGTCATCGTGAAGTCATCCCCAACTCTGCCGCCATCGGACCCATGTGTTACGAGAAGATTGGGCCGGAGATGCAGCGTCTTGGCTGTAAGTGTCCGCCTCCAGG
>JAFYPG010000166.1 GCA_017547605.1 Prevotella sp. | reverse complement strand
TATATGGACGGTCGTGATACCGACCCAAAGAGTGGTAAGGGTTTCATTGAGCAGGTTTCTAAGGTTTGTACTGATAACGATGCTGCTATCGCTTCGATCGTTGGTCGTTTCTACGCTATGGACCGCGATAAGCGTTGGGAGCGCGTGAAGGAAGGTTACGACCTGATCGTCAATGGTGTTGGTAAGCAGGCTACCGATATGGTGAAGGCCATGCAGGAGAGCTACGACGAAGGTGTGACTGACGAGTTCATCAAGCCGATCCACAATGCCAGCGTGAATGGCACCATCGAGGAGGGCGACGTGGTGATCTTCATCAACTTCCGTAACGACCGTGCCAAGGAGATGACCATCGCATTGACGCAGGAGGATATGCCAGAGCAGGGTATGAAGACCATCCCTGGTCTGCAGTACTACTGCATGACACCATACGATGCCAACTTCAAAGGTGTGCATATCCTCTTCCCCAAGGAGAACGTGGAGGACACCTTAGGCGAGTATCTTTCAAAGCAGGGCAAAAAGCAGTTGCATACTGCTGAGACGGAGAAATACGCTCACGTGACCTTCTTCTTCAACGGAGGTCGTGAGGCTCCCTACGAGGGTGAGGACCGTATTCTGGTGCCTTCTCCGAAGGTGGCCACCTACGACCTAAAGCCCGAGATGAGCGCCTATGAGGTGAAGGACAAACTGGTGGCTGCCATCAATGAGGCCAAGTACGACTTCATCGTGGTGAACTTCGCCAACGGCGATATGGTGGGCCACACTGGTATCTACAACGCCATTGCCAAGGCTGTCTGGGCTGTGGATAACTGCGTGAAGGAGGTCATTGAGGCTGCTAAGGCCAACGACTACGAGGCCATCATCATCGCTGACCACGGTAATGCTGACAACGCCATTAATCCTGATGGATCACCCAACACGGCTCACTCACTGAACCCCGTGCCGTTCATCTACGTCACCAATAACAACTCGGCTACGGTGAAGGACGGTCGTCTGGCTGACGTGGCTCCCTCTATCCTGCATATCATGGGACTGGAGCAGCCCTCAGATATGACGGGTGAGAACCTGATACAGGACAATAAATAATGAATGTTCAGATAGAACAGAGCTGGAAGCAGCATTTGAGTGGTGAGTTCGATAAAGAATATTTTATCGGGCTCACCAATTCTGTTCGTTCTGAGTATAGCCAATACACCTGTTATCCGCCAGGCAAACTGATCTTCAATGCCTTTAACCTGTGTCCGTTCGACCAGGTGAAGGTGGTGATTATCGGACAGGATCCCTATCACGAACCGGGACAGGCCCACGGGCTGAGTTTCTCCGTACAGGACGGGGTGATGTTCCCGCCATCGTTGCAGAATATCTTCAAGGAGATACAGGCAGACCTTGGTACGCCTATTCCACAGTCAGGTAATCTGACGCGCTGGGCCGAACAGGGGGTACTTTTGTTAAATGCCTCATTGACGGTGAGGGCTCATCAGGCGAACAGCCACTCATCCTTAGGCTGGCAGAAATTTACGGATGCTGCTATTCAGGCATTGGCCACGCATCGTGAGCATCTGGTCTATATGCTCTGGGGCGGTTATGCTCGGGGTAAGGCCTATATGATCGACAAGTCGAAAAACCTGGTGCTCGAGAGTGTCCATCCCTCTCCGCTTTCTGCCAATCGTGGCGGCTGGTTCGGTCAGCACCAGTTCTCCCGCTGCAATGCCTATTTGCAGGAGAACGGCCAGACACCCATCGTTTGGTAACCTTCATTGTCAATTATCCATTATCCATTATCCATTGAAAAAAATTCCTCCCATCATCCAAGTCGGCGATGTGCTGCTTTCGTCAGAGATCCTGACGGAGAAGTTCTGTTGTGACTATGAGAAATGCAAGGGTATCTGTTGCGTGGAGGGGGATGCGGGTGCGCCTGTGACGATGGAGGAGATCGCGGAGATAGAGGAATGTATGGATACGGTGTGGCAGGATCTCACGGCTTCGGCACAGGCCGTTATTGACAAGCAAGGCGTGGCCTATACCGACCAGGAGGGCGACCTCGTGACGAGTATCGTACGTGGCAAGGACTGTGTGTTCACCTGCTATGATGGTGACAACTGCCTGTGTGCACTGGAGAAAGCCTATAGGGCAGGGAAGACCCGTTTTTGCAAACCTATCAGTTGTTCTCTCTATCCCATTCGTGAGAAGCGTTTCGGCAATGGGAGCGTAGGACTGAACTACAACCGCTGGGAGGTATGCCGTGATGCCATAGAAAAGGGGAAGGCACTCGACCTTCCCCTTTATCAGTTCTTGAAAGAACCGCTTATCCATCGCTTTGGTGAGGTATGGTACAGCGAACTTCTGGAAACTGTCAGTGAATTGAAAGACCAGGGCTACCTGTGATTATGACTTGCGGTATTGGGAAGGACTCATTCCCACATGTTCCTTGAAGTATTTGCCCAAGAAACTCTGGTTGGGGAAGTTCAACTCCTCAGAAATCTCCTTGATGTTCTTCGTAGAATTACGTAGCAGTACGCGCAGTTCCAGGATGACGTAGTTGTCGATCCAATCATTGGGTGTGCGACGACTGACGTTCTTCACGGTCTCTGACAGGTACTTGGCCGTGATACAGAGTTGTTGTGCATACCAACTGACACGTCGTTCTTGTTTAAAATTTTTCTCTACCAGTTTGATGAACTTCGTAAAGATGATTTCCGCGCGTGTCTGTGGCTTGTCATCCTGCTTCACCCTGTAGATGATGTTACTCAGGTCATAGAACATGGCCAAAAGCAGGGTCTTGACAAGGTCTTTCTGGAAGTGGTTGCCTTCGTCGCTGATCTTCTGCTTGATCACTTGGAAGTACTCCTTAAAGGTATCAATCTCTCTCTGTTCCAGGTTCATCACGGGGTGCTGGCGGGAGAAGAGGAACAGTGCACTGACATCACTGACATTCTGGATAATCTCTTGGTAGAAATTGACGGATAACATCATGCACAACCCTTCCATGTCGGGAGAACGCTGGTAACTATCGACCACATGCTGGTCACTGACAATCAGGATGTCGCCTGCCTTGATAACCTGTTTCTGTGTGTCCAATTGGTACATGACTTCCCCTTTGGTGCACAGACCGATGAGGATGAAGTTCATCCGTCTCGGTTCGGTGGGCATGGGAGCCTCGTTGATCCGTTCTGTCAACAGGAGGTCGTCGCCAAGGAATACCGACTCACTCCAGGTCTTTGCTTTGTTAAGGTCTGTCTCTTTGATAATATGTTTTACCACGTCTTGATATTTTGAGTTTGATTTGCCTTGAATTTGATGGTCTTCCGTTGCCCATTATATAATAAGGTGACGGTGCTGTTCTGGCGGGCCTTGATGGAACAGTCGCGCACATAGCCGCCTTTCCATTCGAAGCTCACCTCATAGCCGCCCCGGGCACAGAGGCCACTGACTTTGCCTTCGCTCCAGACTTCGGGGATGGCGGGCAGCAATTCAATGACACCATCCTTGCTCTGTATCAGCATCTCACAGACCCCCGCAACACCACCGAAGTTGCCGTCGATCTGGAAAGGTGGATGGGCATCGAAGAGGTTGGGGTAAGTGCCACCGCCCTTGCTGTAGTTGGGGATGCGGCTTTTCTCAGGGGCTACGGCGGTCAGCAGTTTACGATAAATCTAATGGGCTTTTTCTCCGTTCTTCAGTCGTGCCCAGAGATTAATGCGCCAACCCGTACTCCAGCCCGTGGTCTCATCGCCTTTGAGTTCGAGGGTGCGAGCGGTGGCTTTCTGCAGGATGGGATCCGTCAGGTGGTTACCTGGGTAAAGGCCGATGAGATGGCTCTGGTGACGGTGATGGAAGTCGTGGTCGTCCCAGTCGTAATACCACTCGTTCAGGTCGCCCATGTGGCCGACGGTATAGGG
>JAFYPG010000015.1 GCA_017547605.1 Prevotella sp. | reverse complement strand
CCTCGGGCATACCACCGCAGGCATCAATGAGGTCCTGCATCGGCGTACCCATACGAACGAGGAAGTTACCCGGTTTCTGGAGGCGCTTACCCGTTACGGTGGTATAGCGCTCGAAGAGGGGCTTACGCTTCATAACTGCCTCATACACAGCGAAGGCAGTACCAACATTCTGAACGATTGCTCCAACGTTGACAGGGATAGCGGGAGGCGCAGGCACCTGACGCTGGATGACAGCATCGACCAACTGTTTTTCACCGCCCTGAGGATAGCGCTGTTTCAGGGGCACCACCTCAACGTTGTACTTAGAACCGCCGAATTTCTCTGCGCATTTCTTGGTGAGCAGTTCAATAGCGGCGGGCTTGTTGATCTCAATGCCGATATAACCCGTTGTCACCTTGGCTGCGATCATCAGCAACTCCAGACCAACAAGAATTTCGTCAGCCTTCTCCATCATCAGACGGAAGTCGGCCGTGATATACGGTTCGCACTCCACGGCGTTGATGATCACACACTCGGCCTTAGCCGTCGGCGGAGGCGTCAGTTTGATGAAGGTGGGGAATCCGGCACCACCCATACCCGTCACACCAGCCTCCTTGACACGGTTGATGATCTCCTCGGGGGTGAGTTCGGGATGGGCCTCGACGGTCTCCAACTTATCGGAACGATCGATGCTCTCTTCCCACTCGTCACCTTCCACATTGATGATGATCACGGGCTTGCGATAACCCGTTGCGTCGATGGTCGTGTCGATCTTAAAGACCGTACCACTGACACTGCTGTAGATTGGTGCCGACACGAAACCGCCAGCCTCGGCAATCAGTGTGCCCACCTTCACCTTGTCACCTTTCTGGACAACAGGCTTGGCTGGCGCACCAATATGCTGACTCAGTGGGAAGATGGCCTGCTTTGGCAGAGCGGC
This sequence comes from Prevotella sp., assembly GCA_017547605.1. Lineage (GTDB taxonomy): Bacteria > Bacteroidota > Bacteroidia > Bacteroidales > Bacteroidaceae > Prevotella. The sequence goes on along the minus strand of JAFYPG010000015.1, from coordinate 4,843 downwards.
CTTCTGTGTCACAGCCTCGTGAGTGAGTTTGTTCTCATCGGGGTGTATTCCACCTATACTGAATGTCTTGATGTTCATGCTTTTTCCTCCTTTCTTTCTTCTTTAGGTTTCGGAGCGGGTGCTGGCGTGGGGAAGTTTACGTCGCGGATGGCATGTCTCGGACATACGGTCACGCACTTACGGCAGAGACGGCACTTCGTGAAGTCAATATATGCCACATTGTTCTCCACGGTAATAGCCCCAAAGTTACACTCTTTCTCACACTTGCCACAGCCGATACAACTGACAGCACAGGCCTTCATCGCCACGGCACCCTTGTCCTTGTTGACACAGGAAACGAACACTCTCCTACCCTTCGGACCTTTCTTGCGCAGTTCGATGATGTTACGTGGACAAGCCTTGACACAGGCACCACAGGAGGTACACTTTTCGTCGTCAACCTCAGGGATGCCCGTCTCTGGATTGACATGGATGGCGTCAAACTGACAGGCTGCTTCGCAGTCGCCACAACCCAGACAACCGAAGCCGCAGGCTGTCTCTCCTGCCCCACAGGCATGCATGGCTGCACAGGTGCGAAGTCCGGCATACTCGGCAATCTTCGCACGATGTTCACAGGTGCCGTTACATCTTACGACGGCCACCATCGGTTCGGTATTGGCAATGGCCATACCCAACAAGTCGGCTACCTTTCCCATCGTCTCGGTACCACCAACGGGACACATCAGTCCGTCGAGGCTCCCTGCATCAGCACCTTTGACAAGTGCATCCGCCATACCGCTACAGCCTGGGAATCCGCATCCGCCGCAATTGGCTCCAGGCAGTAACTCACTGACCTGGGCAATACGGGGATCCTCAAAGACAGCAAACTTCTTGGAGGCGGCAAACAGCACGACGGCTGCTATCAGACCGATCGCTCCAAGGACAATCACTGCAATCAAGATGAAATTCATAATTGTATTGTTTAGTTATTATTTACTCCAGATAGAATGAGATCTGCTGCTGGATGTTATCACGCCGCAACCATAGCAGGAAATAGTAAGGCAACAACGAACCTAAGGCTGCCAACGCTGCCACCCCTTCATTGTCAGTCATGTATAAGACCGCTACAAGCACACCTATCAGCAACAGAAACGGTATCCCAAAGCCCAGCATCAGTGCCTTGTTGGCCACATGACGCGACGCACATACCACAACCTCATCGCCTACATTCAGACGGGAAGTGTCGGCTATGTTCAGCACATCGACAATCTTCTCTTTCGACTCCGAGGCGTTGCAATGCCCTGCCACCTTACAAGCCGCACAGGCTGATGCCTGGAGAATGCGCACCCTCACGCGCCCATCCTCGATAGACTCAACTATTCCTGAATGACTTATTTTAGTATGCACTTTGCAAAGATACGAAAATCTTACGAATAAACTATCAAAATTGCGCTTTTTTTTCAAAAAATAAAGGTAATCGTTTGTGATTACAAAAGTTTTTTATACTTTTGTCGCTGATTAAGAAAAAGAGAAATGAATATCAGCGAACAGACCCTACAACAGATCGACCGTGCCATCCGCAAGGTTACTGAGAAATTCCCTGCAACGGATGAAGCAACACAGATGACAGACATTCATATCCGTGTCGCACAGGAAACGGGCGAACTGACTGTTTTTAATGACGATGACGATGAAATCACCCGCTGCATTGTTGAGCAATGGATCAACAACAGCGATGATAATTTCTATGAAGAGATTACGCCCATTCTTCGCAAGAGTATTGAGAAGAACAAGGCCATCGTGGAGGGTATGTCAATCCTGAAGCCATTCTCCTTCGTTTTGGAAAATGACGACAAGGAGCCTGTTGCTGAACTCTATCTGGTGGATGACGAACTGGTCATCATCGACCCGGACCTGATGACGGATCTGGACGACGACCTGAACGCCTTCCTAGAGAATCTGCTGAAGGATTAGTTATTCCTGGAGTTCTCTCTTAACGCAAACTTCCGGGAGTCATCTATATAATAGACTTCTTCCGAGTTTACCTCATTTCTGGTCTTCGAATAGTCTATCAAGTGTATTTCAAAGTCGCTGGTGATGGAGAAATACTCGATGAATTCCTCTGGGTCGATATCGTCTTCCTTATCTTCTATGGCATACAGACAAAGTTTGTCAATGGGAACATAGTCGTTATCCAGCGAGTACAGCCATAGGGAGTAAGAACCTGCCGATTCTTCAACAGCCAGAATCATCAGTCGTGCACCGATACTCTCTGGAAGACTGACGGCCTTCGGATGTTCCCCACCATTCAGATTCATATACGACAGAATCTCTGCCGGTACTTCTTGGAAACCAGGCAGAAAGTGAACATAGTCTTCTGTGTAACTGAGAGGAAGTGTCTGCATACTCAGACTGTCGAAAAACACTTTGAAGGGATTGTCCGAACTTGCCAGATCTATTCCCTGAAGTGCCAGTTTCTCCTTAATCTCAAGAGCCTTGATGCTGTCGAGTTTATGCGCCAGTTCTTCCGGTGACATCTGTTGTCTTCTGCCACCACAGGAGACTATCAGCGCAACCAATGCCAAGATACCAACAATCTTCCTCATATCCTTATAGTTTGATTTTCTTTTTCACGATCTTACTCTCGTTCTGCAAACGGTCGAGAGCCGTAACGACATACACCCATTTCTCAGAACCATGCTGATATGGGAGTTTGACAAATGTCTGGTCAGTAATGGCGATGATCTTTGAGGGATCTTCCGTATTGAGAGCTTCACCCTTAGCGAAACGATAGACCACATACTTCACAGCCTCGTCGTCCCAGCCCGTTGGCTTAGGAGCCGTCCAGAACAGTACATAATCACCGTCTATCCACATCGGCTTCAATTTTCTGACTTTCTGAGGAGCCTTCCCGTCAATGAAAGGCATCACAGGCTGTAAGGCCGGGTACTTCCAATAGACATTACGCAGATTGGTGCCATAGTTGCCGACATTATCAACAGCGGCCTTGGCATACCACAGGACGGATCCCTGCACATTGGGCAACTGTCGGTGGAGTGCCATCTTGGCGGATAACTGATGGGTATTGGGATTCTTGGGATCCGCATGCTTCACGGTCCGTTCCACGTCTTCACCGATGATCAGTGGACGAGCCCCAGCATGTTGGCTCCACCATTTAATAAGCGTCTCATAGTCGGCGGCCTTGTTGCCAATCTCCCAATAAATCTGAGGCACACAGTAGTCGAGCCATCCATTATTTACCCAAAGTAGGATGTCAGCATAGAGGTCATCATAGTTTTGCAGACCGTTGGTATCACTTCCTATCGGTGAACTCTTCTTATTGCGATAGATGCCAAAGGGCGAGATACCAACTTTCACCCAAGGCTTTGTCTGATGGACAGTCTTGTAGAACTGTTCGATAAAAAGATCCACATTATAGCGACGCCAGTCATTCTGATTCTTGATGCCGTTGGAGTGGTCATGGAACAGTTCGTCGTCGGGGATACCCAAGCCCTTCACGGGATAAGGATAGAAATAGTCGTCCATGTGGATGCCATCGACATCGTAGCGGCTGACAATATCCTTGGCCACCTCACAGATATAGTCGCGGTTCTCGGGAATACCGGGGTTCAGGATGAACAGACCGTCATAGGCAAAACAGTTCATCGGCTTTCTGACAGCGATATGATTCTTTGCCAGTTGATTTGTAGTCTTCGTCTTCGCCCTATAGGGGTTGATCCATGCATGGAGTTCCATACCGCGCTTATGGCATTCGGTAATCATCCACTGCAAGGGATCCCAGTATGGTGATGGAGCCACACCCTGTGTACCTGTCAGGAAACGGCTCCATGGCTCGATCTTACTCTCATAGAGCGCATCACACTCAGGACGTACCTGGAAGATGATAACATTGACACCGTCTTTCTGCAGTTCATCGAGCTGGTAGGTCAGCGTCTGCTGCATCTTGGCGGTTCCCATGCCCTGGAACTGGCCGTTGACACATTGAATCCATGCACCACGCATTTCACGTTTCATCTGGGCCGAGACAGACTGTGTTAAAAGGGACAATCCTGCCAGCAACCATATGATGATCATATTTCTTTTCATACCTCAAATATATTTATTCAAACAAATTCAGTTTATTCTTTCTGGCCTCTCCTAACGACTGCAGTTCTTCCTGCTCTTGTTGGTAGGCTTCTCTCAAGTGCTGGTATTTCTCCGACAACTCATGTTCCACCTGTTGTTCGTCGCTCATCAGTCTGGCGGCCACAAGGGCGTTCTGGGATGCGTCTTTCATCCAGACCACAGGACCGGAATAGACTGGGGCGATCTTCAGGGCCACATGCAGTTCACTGGTGGTCGCACCACCAATCATGATCGGTATATTCATACCCTCCTTCTGGAGTTCCTTGGCAACATTCACCATCTCTTCCAGACTGGGTGTAATCAGTCCGCTAAGTCCGATCATATCGACATGTTCTTCTTTGGCCTTGCGGACGATCTGTTCGGCAGGTACCATCACACCCATGTCGATAATCTCATAGTTATTGCAGGCCATCACCACACCGACGATGTTCTTTCCGATGTCGTGGACATCGCCCTTTACCGTGGCTAATAGAACTCTGCCCGCACTACTGCTGCCTTCTTCCCGCTCTGCTTCGATATAAGGCTGGAGGATACTGACGGCTTGTTTCATAGTACGCGCCGTCTTAACCACTTGAGGAAGAAACATCTTTCCTTCACCGAACAACTGCCCTACCTTATTCATACCAGCCATCAGCGGTCCTTCGATGATATTCACAGCATGAGGATATGTCTGGAGAGCTTCTTTTAAGTCCTCCTCCAGATAATCTCCGATACCCTT
>JAFYPG010000165.1 GCA_017547605.1 Prevotella sp. | reverse complement strand
TGTTAAGCCTGTAGCTAGCGTTCATCCTGAGACAGGATCAAACTCTCCACTGTATAAAATATATCTATTCCAATAATGGAATCTAATCTGTCCCAGAACGACTATCCAAATTCAAGAAATCTAACGGTTCGTTTCTCTAAACCCATGTACCCATGCAATATGCACAGGCACACGCTTCTTGTACTACTTCTGTCTATGTAAATCCTTCAAAGAACGCTCTTCTTCACACTAATCGCCCAGATTTTTGGGCGAAAGCGGATGCAAAGGTACAAAATATAACAATACAAACCAAACTTTTCAATGAAAATATTTCTAAAACATTGAAAGTTTTCGCTTTTGTTGACAAAAGAAATCTACACCATTTATAATAATATAGTTATTCAAAAATCTCATCTATATCATTGTCATCAGTTTCGAGAGCCTCATCAACAAACGAACAGGGGTCATAACCTGCGGGAAGGTCGAAGATCGCATTCTCATTATACCCAAGCTGTGAGTCCTGATAGACTTTCTGCATATAGAGCGCGAAAATCGGTAATGCCATGGCCGCACCCTGTCCATAGACCATCGTATTAAAGTGGATATCGCGATCATCGCCTCCCACCCAACATGCATTCACCAAGGTTGGTGTAACGCCCATGAACCACGCGTCACTATTATTGTTGGTCGTACCTGTCTTACCAGCAATATCACCTTTCAGGTTATACCTGTTGCGAAGACGGCTGGCTGTTCCACCATTGACGACAGCTTTCAGCATATACAACATCTTATGGGCACTCTCCTCACTGATGACCTCGTTCATACGAGGCTGGAACTGGGCGATCAGGTTTCCCTCGCTGTCTTCAATTTTAGTCACAAACATCAAAGACGCACGGATGCCATGATTGACGAAAGCAGTATAAGCACTCGCCATCTCACCAACACTGATATCACAAGGACCGAGACAAAGTGCCATTGACGGGTGAATTTCAGGATTACGGATACCATATTCATGAAGCAAATCGACGAACGCCTGTGGATTAAGCTTGCTCATCAAATAGGCTGATATCCAGTTGTTAGACTGCTGAAGGCCCCATTTCAAGGTCACCATTTCCCCATATCGTGCACGACTGCCATTACGTGGCGTCCACGGACGACCAGCCACAATATATGTTTCCTGAACATTCGGTGCCTCGTCGCATGGGGAGAAACCATTCTCCATGGCCAGAGAATAAAGATAAGGCTTAATCGTGGAACCCACCTGTCGTCTTCCATCCATGACCATGTCATAAGCAAAATACTCATAGTTCAGGCCGCCCACATATGCCTTCACATGGCCATTCTGCGGACATACGCTCACAAAACCTGTCCTCAGGAATGATTTGTAATACTTAATCGAGTCTAGTGGAGTCATCGTTGTATCCACCGCCCCATGGTAGGTGAAGACAGACATTTGAACAGGCGTACGGAAAGAGCGCTGGATCTCAGACTCTGAAGCACCATTCTCATGCAGTACCCTGTAGCGCTCACTCTGGCGAACAGAACGGTTCAGAATCTGCTGCACCTGACTTGCCGTCAAATTCGAGGAATATGGCGCATTTGCATTCTTCTTTTTCTCAGCATTAAAGGCCGGCTGTAAGAATTTGGCAACATGTTGATAAGCCGCCTCTTCGGCATATTGCTGCATTCTGGAATCGATAGTCGTATAAACCTTCAGACCATCAGTATAGATACTGTAGTAATCACCATTACGCTTCCTGTTTTTATTACACCAACCGTATAACGGATCCGTTTCCCAATTGACGGAATCGTTGTAATATTTCACCATATTCCACGAAGGATACAGTGCACGGTCTGGCTTCTTGGCCGTCATATACCGACGGAGATATTCGCGAAGATAGACCGCAAGCCCCTCCTTATGGTCAGCCACATGGAACTTCAACACAATTGGCTGGGCTGCATATTTCTCATAATCAGCATCACTCAGATAGCCTGCTTTCACCATCTGTCCCAACACTACATTACGGCGATCACGGCTACGTTCGGGATGCCTGACAGGATTATAGTAAGAAGGGTTCTTGCAAAGTCCAACAAGCGTAGCAGCCTCATCGACTGTGAGATCCTTCGGATCTTTACTGAAATAGACATTCGATGCCGTCTTAATACCAACGGCATTATGAAGGAAGTCAAAATAATTCAGATACATTGTGATAATCTCGTCCTTCGTATAGTTCCGTTCGAGTTTCAAGGCTATCACCCACTCTATTGGTTTCTGGAGCACACGTTCCAAGGTTGAACTTGCGTGTTCGGAATATAGCTGTTTGGCAAGCTGTTGTGTAATTGTAGAGCCGCCACCTGCACTCTTCTGCCCGAGAAGTCCACGCTTGACAACGGCACGTCCCAGCGCATAGAAGTCAATGCCAGAATGGTCGTAGAATCGGACATCCTCTGTGGCGACCAAAGCCTGCACCAGAGAGGGTGAGAGTTTGGTATAATCCACCATCACACGGTTCTCGCGATTGTAGTTCCAGGTTCCTATGATTTTACCATCCGCAGAATAGATCTGTGTAGCAAAACGGTTAATCGGGTTTTGCAGGTCTTCAATGGGCGGCATATAACCTATCCACCCCTGATCAATCGCATAATATGCAACTCCCGTTGCCAGAACGGTCACAGCCAGTAGTGTCCACAAGAAATATACGAACAGTTTCCTCATACACTTGATTATCTTTACTCTTTTAAGTATTTTGGTGCAAAATTACTATTTTCTGCGAAAATGGCAAAAGTTTTTTGCAAAAAACTCAATAGGGGAAGGCGAAGTGAGTCTCCATATCAAAAAAAGTGTTTAAGACTGAACAAAAATAGTCTCTGGGTGAGATTAATTGAAATAAAATGCGTACCTTTGTGCACCCCAAAATATATAAGAACGAATGGAAAAGCATAATTTTGTGACCATAGCCGATCTCACCAAGGAGAAGATACTCTACATGATCGAGATGGCAGAGGAGTTTGAGAAGCACCCCAACAGAGAACTGCTGAAGGGGAAAGTCGTTGCCACGCTCTTTTTTGAGCCATCCACCCGCACCCGCCTCAGTTTCGAAACCGCAGCCAACAGACTGGGTGCTAAGGTCATCGGCTTTGCCGACCCGAAGATCACGAGTGGTACGAAGGGCGAGACGCTGAAAGACACGATCCTGATGGTATCCAATTACGCCGATGTCATCGTGATGCGTCATTTCATTGAGGGCGCAGCCGTGTATGCCTCGGAGGTAGCCCCCATCCCCATCGTGAACGCAGGCGACGGTGCCCACCAGCACCCCTCGCAATGCATGCTTGACCTCTATTCGATCTACAAGACACAGGGCACGCTCGAAAATCTAAATATTTATATGGTGGGCGACCTGAAGTACGGCCGTACCGTTCACTCCCTGCTGATGGCGATGCGCCATTTCAATCCGACTTTCCATTTCGTGGCTCCGAAGGAACTGGCCATGCCCAACGAGTATAAGATCTACTGTAAGGAGCATGGTATCAAATACCAGGAGCATACGGCCTTCAACGACAAGATCATCGCTGATGCAGACATCCTGTATATGACACGTGTGCAGAAAGAGCGTTTCTCCGACCTGATGGAGTACGAGCGCGTGAAGAACGTCTATGTGCTCAACAATGATTTGCTGAAGAATGCCAAGCCCAACATGAAAATCCTGCACCCCCTACCCCGCGTGAACGAGATCGCCTACGAGGTGGATGATAACCCCCACGCCTATTATATCCAGCAGGCAGGTAATGGACTCTTTGCCCGTGAGGCTATCTTCTGCGATGTGTTGGGAATATCATTAGACGAAGTACGTAACGATAAAACCATTATCTTATGAACAAGAAAGAACGTTTGGTTGCCGCCATTGAGCACGGCACCGTCATCGACCACATACCAGCCAGCAAGACCTATCAGGTAGCCAGTCTGTTGGGACTCTTCGACCTGAAGACCCCCGTCACTATCGGCTTCAACTACCCTTCGCAAAAGGTGGGCAGTAAAGGCATCATCAAGGTGTCGGACAAGTTCTTCACCGACGACGAGATTTCCCGCCTCTCCGTGGTGGCTCCCAATGTGATTCTCAGCATCATCAGAGACTACGAGGTGGTTGAGAAGAAAACCGTGGTAACGCCTGACGAGATCAAGGGTATTGTGAAATGCAATAATCCAAAGTGTATCACCAACAACGAGCCGATGGCCACCCATTTCCATGTAACTGATGGTATCCTGACGTGCCATTATTGTGAAAAGGAACAGGATATCAACAAGGTGGAACTCTGTTGAGTGAAAAGAATAATTTGAAAGAGACATGAAAGAGACTCCCGTATTGCTGCTGACAGGTTATCTCGGCAGCGGCAAGACCACTTTATTAAACAGGATACTGAGCAACAAGCGCGGCATCAGGTTCGCCGTGATCGTCAATGATATCGGCGAGGTGAACATTGATGCTGACCTGATCCAGCAGGGCGGTGTCGTCAACCAGAAAGACGACAGTCTCGTGGCCCTGCAGAACGGCTGTATCTGCTGCACGTTGAAGATGGATCTGGTGCAACAGTTGCAAGACATCATCGCACTGGAGAAGTTCGACTATATCGTGATCGAAGCCAGTGGCATCTGCGAACCGGGGCCCATTGCGCAGACCATCTGCAGCATTCCCTCGATGGCACCAGAGGTGACGGAACATGGCATACCCCGTCTCGACTGTATCGTGACGGTGGTGGATGCGCTACGGATGCGAGACGAGTTTGGCAATGGCCTTGACCTGTTACGACAGAACATTGACGAGGAAGATATTGAGAATCTGGTCATCCAACAGATTGAGTTCTGCAATATCGTCCTGCTCAACAAGGCCGCAGAGGTGACGCCCGACGAACTGGGGCGTCTGCATGGCATCGTCCGTGAACTCCAGCCCAAGGCAGAGATTATCGACTGCAATTATGGGGATGTCGGTTTTGACAAGATCCTCAATACCCATTTCTTTGATTTCGTCATCGTTGCCAAGTCTTACACTTTGATTCAGGATGTGGTGAAACATCATTAAGAAGATGAGGACGATGA
>JAFYPG010000164.1 GCA_017547605.1 Prevotella sp. | reverse complement strand
TCAGGCAGGAAGCGCTCAGAGATATAACGCTCAGAGAGTTGTACGGCGGCGATACAGGCGTCATCCTGGATCCTCACCTTATGGTGGTTCTCGTAACGCTCCTTCAGACCACGCAGGATCGAGATAGCCGACAGTTCGTCTGGCTCATCCACCATCACCGTCTGGAAACGACGCTCCAGCGCCTTATCCTTTTCGAAATACTTCTGATACTCATTCAGTGTGGTGGCACCAATGGCGCGAAGTTCACCACGGGCGAGGGCCGGTTTCAGGATATTGGCGGCATCCATGGCTCCCTCACCACCGCCAGCGCCTACGAGTGTATGGATCTCATCGATGAAGAGAATGATACGGCCCTCCGACTTTGTCACCTCGTTGATGACGCTCTTCAGACGCTCCTCGAACTCACCCTTGTACTTCGCGCCAGCCACCAAGGCTCCCATGTCGAGCGAATAGAGTTGTTTGTCCTTCAGGTTCTCTGGAACGTCACCACGCACGATTCGTCCTGCGAGACCCTCTACAATGGCGGTCTTACCCGTACCAGGCTCACCAATCAGGATTGGGTTGTTCTTCGTACGACGACTCAGAATCTGCAGTACTCTTCGGATCTCATCGTCACGTCCGATCACTGGGTCGAGTTTCCCTTGACGTGCCAGATCCACAAGGTTTTTGGCAAACTTCTCCAGCGACTGGTAGTTGTCATCGGCACTCTGCGACTGTACCTTCTGCCCCTGACGTAGTTCCTGTATCGCCTTCATCATCTCCTTCTCCGTGCAGCCTGCATCCTTCATGATGCGCGAGACCGTGGAGTTCACACTGAGCAGGGCGAGCAGGATAGGTTCCACGCTTACAAATTCGTCGCCCATCTTCTGGGCTGCCTCCTGCGCACGCACGAGTACATTATTACTATCATTAGAGAGATACGGCTGTCCCCCCTGTACCTTCGGCAGATGCTTGATCTCCTGATCAACGAGCATCTCGATCTGCTGGCCATTTACGCCGAGTTTCTGGAAGATGAAGTTGCAGACATCCTTCGCCTTCTCCAACACTCCCTTCAGAATATGTGCAGGTTCGATGACCTGCTGGCCGTTCAGTTGAGCGGTGTTCACTGCCTGCTGTACAGCCTCTTGTGCTTTGATTGTAAACTTGTCTAATGTCATAGTTTAATCCTCCTTCTTATTTAATGTTTAATCTTTAATGTTTAATGTTCAATCTCCGTGCCCTTAGGCTGAAATCTGTCAAATCGGCACAACCTGCGTCATATCGTCAGTTAAAATCATTATAAATGGGGATTGCAGGATTGGCGGAAAAGCCGTACCTTTGCACCCGATTATTTAAAGATAAAAGAGTAGAAGATGAAAAAAATATGTAAGGTAGAGGTAAAGGCTAAATGGGTGATGGTTTTACCCTTTTACCTTTTTTCCTTTTTACCCTTAAATGTCCAAAAGCAGGATGGCATGCGACAGGCGGTGGAATACCTGGCCTCGCAGGAACTTGGAGGACGATTCCCAGCCACTGCTGGCGATACCCTCGCTTCTGAATACATCGTCAGCCAACTTCGCGGTCTGAAACTCAAGCCTGTTGTCAAGGGAAAGAAAACAGGTTACTTTCAGGACTTCACCTACGGTAAGACTCCCGAGCAGGAGCGCACCACTCATAACATCATCGCCGTGCTTCCAGGTAAGGACAAGCGTCTGAAGCACGAATACATTGTTGTTGGCTCGCATTACGACCATCTGGGCCTGGGAGGTAAGGATTCCGGTTCTCGTCGTCCTGACACTTTGGGTGTCCATCCTGGTGCCGACGATAATGCCAGTGGCGATGCCGTGGTACTCGAACTGGCGAAGCATTTCAAGAAGGTTCGTTCACCACGCAGTATCATCTTCGCCTTCTTTGGCGCTGAGGAACAGGGACTGGTTGGCTCCAAGAATTTCCTGGAGTGGATGAAGAAGGACGATGCTCAGCGTATTAACCTGCCTGCTGAAAAAAAAGATATTGTCGCCATGGTGAATCTTGACATGGTGGGGCGTATGCGTGACCATGCCATGAGTGTCTCAGGTACGGGCACGAGTTCTGAGTTCAAGACGATCGTAGAGCAGGTGGCCGAACAGACACATCTCAACGTATCCTGTACCCCTGATGGCTATGGTCCCAGCGACCATGCCTCGTTCGTGGCACAAGAGATCCCCGTTCTCTTTCTCACCACAGGTGGTCACATGGAGTATCATACGCCTGACGATGTGCCCTCCACCCTGAATTACGACGGCATGCAACAGACCCTTGATTTCTCGAAGAAACTGATCAGCCGACTGGCCAGTCTGCCCACGACACCCGATTATATCAGTGTGCCGAGTACCAATAAGATGAAGCATGGCAAGTTTAAGGTCACCTTAGGATTGATGCCCGATGTCATGGGTGCCAGTCGCATCCCTGGTCTTCGTGCCGATATCGTGGTGGCAGGAAAGTCTGCTCATAATGCTGGCATCCGCAGTGGCGATGTCATTCAGGAGATCGACGGTAAGCCCGTTACGAATATGGATGACTATATGCAGCGCCTGTCGGAACTCGAGCCTGACACCACCATCCCAGTGAAAGTGCTGCGAGGCGAAGAGATAATAACGTTTGATGTTCACCTGATGCCTGCCAAGAAATGAAGCAATCCGTCTATTGGCTTCTTGCCATTGTCATCACCCTGGCGCTGAGTATTTACCAACGCATGACAGGCCCCACGCATCCCAAAAGCGTGACCATCGAATTGCGTGGGGAGAGTTACAAGGTCAAACTACCCCGCAGTGGTGTTCGCCACGATGAGATCATCACTTTGAATCTCGGGGATTGTCCCCGCACCGTGATTCTGCACTACCGTCAGTATCCGACAACGAACGACTATACCACCGTGCCCTTTGTTTATAAGGATAGCGCCTGGCAGGCCGCCTTGCCTCTACAGCCCATTGCTGGGAAACTGCAGTATTACCTCACCGTTGATGGTAAGGACTATTTGAAAGATGAGCCTGTCATCATACGATTCCGCAACGATGTGCCTGCCTATATCCTCACCCCCCATATCCTGCTGATGTTTGGTGCCATGCTCTTCGCCGTCTATACGCTTCTGCTGGTGCTGACGCACAAGCCATATAGCCGTTGGTTGAAGATCACGGTGATTACACTCTTCGCCGGTGGTTTCATCCTGGGGCCCCTCGTGCAGCACGCGGCCTTCGGCCCATGGTGGGCAGGATTCCCATACGGCACAGACCTCACAGATAATAAGACCCTCATCTCCTTCCTGTTCTTCTTGGCGGCCCTTGCCACGCTGAAGTGGAAGCACAACAGATGGGTTGTAGCCTTAGCCGTACTGCTGATGATCGCCATCTTCAGTATTCCCCACAGCGCTTATGGCTCCGAATACGATTATACAACACAAAAAATCAAATAATTAAAAGGTAAAAAGATGAAAAAGATTGTAACAATGACGTTGGTCGCGATGGCCTTCGTAATGAGTTTGAGTTCATGTAGTAAGGATGACGATGATGACAAGAAGGTGGAAGCCTTAGCCACCCAGGTGGCAGGTTCCTATACAGGTAATGAGATCTTCGTGGTCGATGGTGAAGAGTCGTCTAACGAGACCAAGACCTATGAGTTTGCCAAAGCCTCAGATGTCTCTGTTGATATGACTATTCCTGAGGTCGGAATGGGTATGATGACGATTCCTTCGTTTCAAGTGAAGGGCATCGCCCTGTCAAAGGATGGCAATACCATCAAGGGCAAACTCGCTTCATTCGAAGGAACCGTTAAAGGAGCCGACGGGTCTGATAAGGCCTATGCCGTTACCGATGTGACGGCCTTGTTCAACGATAAGACAGTGGTGGTGACTTACTCCCTGAAGTACGGCAAGATGCCATTCCCCTTTACAGCCTCATTTACAGGTGTTAAGAAATAAGTGGTTGGCTGGCGTGGCATTGACTGTGCCAGCGATTAGTCTCTCTGCCCAGACCGCCTTCCGCGACTCCGTGGAGTTGGAACCCATCGTCATCACGGCATCCCATACGCCCAAGGCCCTGAAGGATGCGCCCGTGGTGACACGCCTCATCACGCTCCACGACATCAAGATCACCGATGCTACGAATATCCAGGATATGCTCACGCAGGAGATCCCTGGTCTGGAGTTTGGCTTTGCCATGACGCAGGAGACGACGCTCAACATGAGCGGATTCGGTGGCAGTTCAGTGCTCTTCCTCATCGATGGCGAGCGCATGGCAGGTGAGACGATGGACAATGTCGATTACAGCCGTATGAACCTCGACAATGTCGGACGTATCGAGATTGTGAAAGGTGCGTCGTCGGCTCTCTATGGCTCCAATGCCGTGGGTGGCGTGGTGAACATCATCAGCCGCGAGAACCTTGAACCTTGGACAGCCAACGCAAATTCACGATATAACACCTTCGGCCATGAGTGGCGCAATGGGGCTAACTTCTCTTTTAACACAGAGCACTGGAATTCCCAGACCAGTTTCCAGCACACTAAGATCGATCCCATCGATCTGCCGAAGGCCCATACCTCCGAGGAAATCGCCCTTGAACTGATGAAGAAGGCACAGGGCCTGCCCTACGACGAGTCGGTGCTCAACGACGATTCGAACCTGAGCCGCCTCTACGGACAGACGACCTATAACGTGAAGGAACGGCTGACGTGGCGCGCCACAGACCGTCTGACGCTCATCGGCCGTGGCGGCTATTTCTTTCGTACCAGCGAGCGCGACACCTACGACTACCATTTCAATGCCTACAGTGCAGGATTGAAAGGCCGTTATGCCTGGGATCATGCCCGTCATCTCGAACTGTCGTACGCCTATGACCAGTACAACAAGGCTAATTTCATGCCTGACGGCACGCGTACGCATGACCACGACTACAGCAACCGGCAGCATGTGGTGCACGCGCTCTACCACCATCCCTTTGGTAAGAACAACCTGCTCCTCGGCGCCGACTACCTGCACGATTACCTCACCACCTATCAGTTCATCGACAATACCAGTCACTCACAAAACAATATCGATGGTTATGCGCAGTTCGATTGGAACATCACGCCGCAGCTCAACTTAGTGGGAAGTGTGCGCTATGATTACTTCTCGGCCTCGTCGCTGACGGCCCTCACTGGGCGTCTCGCCGTGGTGTATAAACTCCCCATCTTTACCCTCCGCGCCAACTATGCCAGCGGCTTCCGTGCCCCCACGCTCAAGGAGATGTATATGCACTTCGATATGGGTAGTATGGACTATTGGATTATCGGCAATCCAGATCTCGAGCCTGAGAAGAGTCATAATATCAACATCGCTATCGAGCGCCAGAACCGCATCCGCCATAGTGGCATCCTGAACGGTGTCTATAACTTCACTCTCATGGGCTATTGCAACATCTTCGACAAGCGCATTACCACCATCGACTATACCTACGAGGGTAAGGATGGCGCCCTTTACTGGAACGAGGACGGCGTCAATGTCTGGGGCGTGGACCTCAGCATGGGCCACTATTTCGATTGGGGACTGACGCTCAAACTTAACTATTCCTGGATGCACGAGACGGGTAATGCCTATTTCTCGCAGTTCAATCAACCCCGTACCCATTCTATGACATGGCGCATCGGCTATGCCCACCGTTTCTCGCGCCACTACGCCCTCGACGCAGCCCTCTCAGGGCGCCACCAGGGCGAGCCGCAGTCTGGTCGTACGGATGTGGATCAGGGCTATACCATCTGGAAACTGATGCTCCAGCATCACCTCTGGCGCGGCATCAACGTTAACACGGCCATTGACAACCTCTTCAATTACAAGCCGAAGTCGTATTACTATTCCTCGCCGCTGACCACGGGAACCTCTTTCAGCATAGGTATTTCTGTAGATTTGGACAAGTGTTAAAGTAACTTATAGATACAGTTTTCATCGAATTTTCTTTTAAAATTCCGATTAATGATGTATCTTTGCAACGTCAAAAGGTTAATAGATTGTTTTAGATTATTGGTTAGCAGAGATTGCCTGCCAATAAAAAATGGAGTCCACAGTGATGTGCACTCCATTTTTTATTCACTCCACCAAGAGTTTATTTGATAACGACTTTACAGCCGTTGACGATGTAGATGCCTTTGGCGAGATTACAGGTCGAGCCGTTTGTCCGTAAGAGGCGACCGTCGAGGCTATAGACCTTTTGGCCTGCAAAGGTGCCTTTCGCTGTGACGGGACGGATGGCGGTGATGACTTCACCCTGTGGACCGTCCACCGTATAATAGCCGTGAAGTACAAATTGCAGATTTTCGGTCTGAGGCTGTCCGTTGTTGTTGAAGATAATCATTTCGGGCAGGATGGCATCCGTGTTGTTCTGTTTATAGCCGTCCCACGACCATTTCCATACCTTGTTGCCATTGTTGGCTGTGCCTAACAACTCACAGGCCGAGCCTGGCCAGGCGCCGCCCGTGAAATTCTCAGCGGGTGAGTCAACCCATGCCCAGCAGTGGATGGTGTTATCCCAATTGGCAGGTGATTCGAAGAAGGCACAGAGTTCTCCCTCTTCATAGGTGCAGAAATCGGGGATGACCACGTCGGATGGTGCGACGGTTATCGAGGCGTTATACAATGGTTCGTCTGCGGATCCGGCAATCATCCACGTGAAGTCGCCTGCATCCATGGGGACGAAGAATAGATGGACATCGGCTGTCTCACCAGGGTTGACAAAGAACTCCTCTTCTACCTGTTTCTCCCAGTCGCTGCCGTCCAAAGGCTGTGCATAGAGCTTGAGGATAATCGTGGGCAGTTCACCCGTATTGGTGACGCTGATAATGACATCCAAGGGCTTGCCGACCATCGGGTCGATAGAGGTGGAGACACTCTGGATTTCTGCCGCCATCTGCTGCTTGCGTACGGTGAGAGTCGTGGTGCCGACCTCTGCCACGAAACTATAAACATCAGAATTCAGACACAGCGTCCAGTCATCGCTGTCAGCATATCTGTACATCTGGCATATCTGATATTTCCCCTCTGGTAAGTCAGCACCGAAGAATGTGGTCGTCTGATTAGTAATGTTCATATAGGTATAGGGCGGCAGCGAGGTCTTCGTTGTTGAGATGCAACTGACTAACTCATTGTGCTGGTAGAGACCCCATCCAATTTCCACACCTATCTCTTCCGTCGGATCCATGTTGTATTCTCCATTCATGATGGCAGAGAGTTTGACGTCAGTGAAATTGGCATCGGCACTGGCACGGGTATATTCTTTAGTTTCGAACTCATCAATATAGGCATAGAACGCGGGGTGCATCACCTCGCCATCCTCTGCTGGCTTCACCCCAAAGAGGGCAGACTGATAGAACTGGAAGGCAACCTCGTTCCGACTGCCACTCATACCCTGCTCGTTAGTGGCGTCGGCTACCGTCAGCACACTATAACTGCCAAGGTACCTCCATCCCCAGTTCATGTGGTAGAGACCGTCACTGCGATAGCCGTCAACGATAAACTGATGACCTCCATAGCGGGTGGATTGACCAGAATACAGCACAGGACGTCCCTCTGCCAGTTCCTGATAGACCATCTGCTCCCAATTGGCGGATGTGTAATTGTCGCGCGACAGTTCACGACAGTCTTTATTGTAATTGAAAAACTTCACCATCGCTGATGGATACAGATGGGCCAACGACACTTCTGTGCCATATAGCATGGTCGCTGCCTGTCCGCAATAGCGCATCAGATTGGCCACGGCATCAGCGGCCTCGCCCGTATCACTCGTTTCGTATTTGAGTTTCATCTTATCCCATTCGAAAGTTGTGGCGGGGAGGGCATGGATCTTGCAGACCTCCATGAACTGCCAGTCAGGATTCTCATCTGTTCCCTTATTTTCCCACTGGCCCATACTGTACTCATCAATACCCTTGCAGGTGTTTGGCCACTGCCAGTAATACATCACCTGAGCCATGGCGGTAGCCACACATCCCGTGATGCAACGGTTGTTGGTATTGTAGCCCGCTTCGTCGAAATCTACGTGATTGCCGTCTGGACACATGTTGTTATAAGGCCCATCTTGCCCCCATTCTGTCTTGATCAGCGGTTCAATAGCACTCATGCTGGCACGTGTGGCATTCCTGACGGCCGGCTTCAGTGTGGTGCCTAAGGCTTCAATCTGGCGGGCGATATCCTCCAGCCACCATTTCATATTCTCAGGCATGGTTGTCTCGTCGAGATTACCATATTCGGCATAGCCCAAGACCTCCTGCGTACGGTCATCAGCTGAGATAATGACATAGCCTTGGTTGTCTTCTGCATTAAACACATAGAAGGCATCAGCCTTTTCTGGTTGTCTCGCCCGTGCCGAGGCAAACGGTTTGCTCTCAACGAAGCGCTTGCCAGGCATAAACTTCTTGGCTTTCTCCTTGGCGGTGGTACGGTCAACGACACCTGCGTTCACGGAGAACGTCAGTACCACGCCCATCAATAAAAGTAAAAAACGTTTCATAAGTTAAAAGTATTTATAGTGGTTAGTATAGCATCGCGGCATTGTTCCATCAGCCAACGGGGGGTAGAGGTGGCACCACAGATGCCGACGGTCTGGATGCCCTCCAGCCACTCGGGTTGTATCTCCTGGGGATCCTCAACAAGGTGGCTGTTGGGGTTGACGCGCAGGCACTCGTTGAAGAGTACTTTACCGTTGGAACTCTTGCGTCCGCAGACAAAGAGAATGAGGTCGTGCTTGGCAGCAAACTGCGAGATATTCGGCATACGGTTGGCCACGGAGCGGCAGATGGTGTCGAAACTCTTGAAGGTGGCCTCGGGTGAGATGTGCGACTGGATGTAGTCGATGATGCGGTGGAACTCGTCGAGCGACTTCGTGGTCTGCGAGTAGAGGTAGATGTCGCGCGTAAAGTCGAGCGTGGTCACCTCGTCGAAACTCTCGATAACGATGGCGGTGGATTGCGTCTGTCCCACGAGACCCAGCACCTCGGCATGACCCTTCTTGCCGAAGATCACAATCTGTCCGTCGCCTGTCTCGTACTGCGTCTTGATGCGTTTCTGGAGCTGGAGCACCACAGGACAGGTAGCATCGATGATCTCGATGTTGTTGCGGCGGGCGAGCTCGTAGGTCTCTGGGGGTTCACCGTGGGCACGCAGCAGCACCTTCACGTCGTGGAGTTCGCGCAGGTCGTCGTGGTTGATGGTGATGAGTCCCATCTCACGGAGCCGTCCGCACTCCATGCCGTTGTGCACGATATCGCCGAGACAATAGAGTGTCTGACCCTGTGCCAGCTCTTCCTCGGCTTTCTTGATAGCGGTGGTCACACCGAAGCAGAAGCCACTGCCGTTATCGATCTCAATCTGTAACATTAAACATTAAAGATTAAACATGAAACATTATTTCTTCAACAGATTGAAGTATTCATCGAGAAGGTCCTGGGCGGCCACAAACGAGGTCTTCAGCCCAGCGAGGACTGTCTGCTCAGCAGGTTGCAGTTGGGCACGGATGGCTGGATTATTGTAGAAGTTCAGGCGCAGGTGTTCGTTGATGCTCTCATACATCCAGTATTTCGCCTGTTCGTTGCGACGATAGTCGAAGTAGCCGTTGGCCTTCACGAAGTCGATGTACTCGTAGATCATATCCCACACCTCTTTAACCCCTGTACCGTAGAAACCGCTATAGCAGAGCACCTTCGGACTCCATCCGCTCTCGGGCAGGGGGAAGAAGTGGAGGGCGTTGCGGAAGTTGGTGGCCGCCATCTGACAGCGATCGACGTTGTCGCCGTCGCACTTGTTGATGACGATGCCGTCGCTGATCTCCATGATGCCGCGCTTGATGCCCTGCAGTTCATCACCCGTGCCTGCCACCTGGATGAGCAGGAAGAAATCGACCATGGAGTGACAGGCCGTTTCACTCTGTCCCACACCGACGGTCTCCACGAAGATATGGTTAAAACCCGCCGCCTCACAAAGGATAATGGTCTCGCGCGTCTTACGGGCCACACCACCCAACGATCCTGCCGATGGGCTGGGGCGGATAAAGGAGTCGGGATGCTGCGCCAGTTTCTCCATGCGCGTCTTGTCTCCTAAGATACTGCCCTTGGTACGCTCACTGGAGGGGTCGATGGCGAGGACGGCCAGACGACCTCCCTTCTCACGGAGGACGTGGATGCCAAACTCGTCGATGCTGGTCGATTTGCCAGCGCCAGGCACACCGCTAATGCCCACACGGACGGAGTTTCCACTATAGGGAAGACACTTGTTAATCACCTCCTGGGCCTTAGCCTGATGGTCGGGATTGACGCTCTCGATGAGTGTCACGGCTTGGGAGAGTACGGTGATGTCGCCCTTGACGATGCCCTCGACCATCTCCGCGGCCGAGAGTTCACGACGACGGAAACGGTTACGCTTCATATAGGGGTTGATGATGGCGGGCTGTTCGACACCGCTGTTCACCTGCAGACCTGCATATTCTGAGCTGTTCTCGGGATGTTCCATGTTATTTCAGTTTGATGTTGACAACGACCTTGGCATGGTCAGGATCGTTGGTGATCATGAGGATACGGGGGCGGGTGCGCAGTTTGGCAAGTTCGTCGGCGAAACCTGTGACCTTGAGGACGGTGCTCTGACCTGGGGCGATCTCACGCTTACCTAACGTCACCTTCAGACCGCTGGTAAACATCTGCAGTGAGGAGATGGTGAGCGTTGAGACTCCTGTGTTGAGCAGGGTGATGTCGGCCGTTTTCTTCGCCTTGCCTCCGAAGTCGGAGAAGTCGATGTCGGTGGTAGAGATCTGCAACTGGGGTGCCTCAGCCTTGTTGGTCGTCTCATAGGATTTGAGATCGGGCAACAGAATAGCAGAGACGCTCATTTCGTTGTCGGCACTGACTTTCTCGCCCAACTGTTTGGCGATATGGACGTTGGTCTGTGTCAGACCGTAGTCGCGCAACTTCTCAGAGTTAAGCATCACGGTAATGGTAGCCGAGCGTCCTGGTGCCACGGTCTCCGGCTTGACGATGGCCGAGAGGTAGGGTGGGAGATGCATCACGTTGGGCGTCATCTTCGTGGTGCCGTTGTTCATGATGTGTATCTCTTCGACAGGGGTGTCGCCCTTGTTGACATTGTCGTACTCCAGTTCTGTCTTGTCGAGCAGTAGGTCACCCATAGAGAAGGGATAGTCGCCTGTGTAGTCGAGTACCTCAGGCAGAACGACACCTGTCATCGTCAGATAGACGGGCGTCTTGGAACCGTTGCTCGTGACGGCGGCCATCTTATGGAAATGGCCCAACTGACGGGCATCATAGATCATTTTGATGGTAAACTTGTCACCTGCGCCCACTTCCTTGGGGAACTCCACGGCCGTACAGCCGCAGTCGGGTTTGACACTCTCAATGACGAGTCGTTTCATACCCTTGTTGCGCAGTTCAAAGGTGGCGGTGATGGGCTGCTCAAAGCCTGTGCGGCCACAGTTGACGGTGGCATTTTCTATAGTCAGTTTCTGGGCTGAAGCCTCGAGGAACGAGGCAGGAGAAACAAGGCAGGAGAGTAATATATACAGAGTTCTTTTATTCATCTAATCTTTAATATCTGAGATTTAATCTTTAATATTTAATCTTTAATCTTTAATGTTCAAAGTCTTCGACTTGGTGGTACCACGGAACTCAGGGGCGTAGGCGCACTGTACAGTGCAGGTGCCCGTCTCGTAGATTCCCATGCGGTCGATGTTATATTCCGTCTCTATGACATGGGTGCCTTTCCGCATCATGTCGAAATAATAGTTCGTCGTATTGTCCTTTGGCGTAACGTATGCTCCGTTGCGATAGCCACTGAGTTGGCGCACGGGCTCCAGACAGGCAGCGCGCTTGTCGATGACCTGTACGAAGTCGTAATCGCGATCTGCCTCGATGGTGATACGCATCTTCACGCGGTCGCCCACCTTCAGACTTTCTGGTGCTTTACCGTCGGCCGTCAACAGCTCGCGCTTTACGGTGAGACCGTTGCTGGCGTCGGCGATGTTCTTCGTGGCCTGAACGAACTGGGCATAGACGGCTCCCCAGGAGGTGTCCTCAGAGGTCTTCTCCACGGTGAAGGTCTTACTGGTGGCTGGGACGGTGGTCTTCACGTAGCCGATGGCCGCCGTGGCCTTGGGGGCATCGAGGAACTTGCCATCGACCTTCAGTTGGGCGTGGTTGTTGTTCACGGACAACGGACTCTTCTGGTCCATCAGGAAGGCATAGATGGCATTCACGCTGTTGATGGGCGTGTCCCAAGCCTGTGTGCGTTTCTCCTGGAGGAGCCAGCGCTGCATCTCACGGACGGTCTGCTTGTCATCGGGTGTGATACGCTGGATGGCCTCGATGGCAACGGTCTGGGTGGGGATGGTATAGTCGAACCACGAATAGCCGGCACGCGGGGTGTCATAGTAGCGACCAGTTTCCTCACGATAGACGGTGTACTGCTTCAGCGACTCCACATACTCAGCGGCGCGTTGAGGTTCCGACTTCTGTAGAATCACAGCCGTGAGGGCTTTCTCGTACATGGTCTGACCCTTGATCTCCTTCTTCAGGAGTTTCAGCAGATAGTCGTTGGCCTTTTGCACGTCGGCGGGCAGTTCGCGTCCGTCGAGGGCGGCCAGATAGAGCCACTGGAGGGCCTTGAAACTGGGGAAAGATACCTCGTGACCTTCCTTGGCCCACTTCTTCATCTCCTCGATCTCCTCAACGATTTCTTTACCCATGAAACGGAAGGCCTTCGTGAGCATGGACTCGGTATCCTCCTGTTCGCCAGTCATATCGTTCAGGCGCACGAGCATCTCGGAGACGGCCACCGTCATATAGAACGAGCCTGGCATATCGGGCCACCACGACCATGAACCGTCGTAACGCTGTAGTTTCTGGAGTTTCTCGATGGTGGTGCTGAGGCGCTGGTTCATCAGGTTCTCGTCGAAGAAATCGGCGAGCTTTTGCTTCTGAGCCGTCTCGTTGTCGGCATCGAGCACCCAGGGTGTCTCGTTGAGTACGACGTCCTTCAACTCCTGATTCTTCTCCAAGGCACTCATCAGCGAGGTTTCCTCACCCTGTTCTTTCTTCCACAGGTCGAAGGCCTTCTTGGCCTCAGGCTGTTGGTCGATGATATGCTGGCCCAGTCCGTTGGCATAATAGGAGGCTGCCAATGAGATGGCATTATCGTCGAAGACCATGCCAAGTGAGGGCAGTGACTGTATCATCAGCCACGCAGGATTATCGGTATATTCCACGGTGAGTTTCGTCTGACGGGCATCAGCAGGGATGAGTTTTGCGAGATCGACTGTTACCGTTCCTGGCTGGTGCTGGGTGATCGACTGGGTCACCGTCACGCGCTCCGAGGCTGGCAGGATGGGCAGGTAGTGCTGTTCTCCGTCGGAGAAGCCCTTGCCACTTACCATCATCTGACAAATCAGGATCGTGTTTCCACTGAAGTTGGCCTCGTTGACATCCACAGGGAAAGCGACGGTGGTAGTGCCGTCCTTCTTGACGCTGACGGACTTCGACCACTCGCAGACCACGGCATTCGTCTCGGCATTGAGCAGACGCAGCTGG
Source organism: Prevotella sp. (assembly GCA_017547605.1). Lineage (GTDB taxonomy): Bacteria > Bacteroidota > Bacteroidia > Bacteroidales > Bacteroidaceae > Prevotella. The sequence goes on along the minus strand of JAFYPG010000164.1, from coordinate 2,517 downwards.
GCTTTGCCTGTGAGGTCTTTCTCTCCGATATTAAAGATACGGGCGGCGATAGTGGCCTGGTCTCCCTCACGCAGGAAACGGGGAATGTTGGGTTGGATCATCACGTCCTTCTGGGCAATGGCCGTGGCAGAGATAGAACCGTAGTACATATCCTTGGTATGAGCCAGTCCCATGAGGCGCCAGGTGGTGAGACTCTCTGGCAACGTGAACTTCAGGGCCACGTGACCGTCCTTGTCCGTCGTCAGTTGGGGATAGAAGAAGGCGGTCTCGTTCAGGTTCTCGCGCATTTCCATCTGCGGCTCCTGTTCGGCCTCAGCCTCTTTGGCATTGTCATTGGCTTCCTCGGCATCCTCCACAGTGGCATTGGCCATTGGCACTCTTTCCCTCATCACGGGCTCAGCCATAACCATGGCCTCGTCGTATAGTATATGGCCTCCGCCTGCTGCCGCTTTGAACATACGGGTACGGTGATGGGAATAGGGTGAGGGAATCACATCATGGTCGAACTCACTGAACAGCAGTTCCTCCACATCCAGACGCTTCCAGTCTAAACTCTCGTAGTTGTTGACCTTACCATAGGAGGGATAATGCCAAGATGTAGAGGGGAGCGGTATCGACAGATAGGGTACGAGACTCCACTGATGACTGACGATCTGGTCGAGACTCTTGTCGTAGAGTGTGGCCATCAACTGGGCATCGACGGGCTTGTCGTCGGCATCTTTGATGGAGAGGGTCCACTCCTCCTGTTGACCTGGTTTCAGACGGTCGCGGAAGGTGGTCCATTCCAGTTTCAGTTTCTTATCTGGCAAGGGCCGTTGGATCTTCGCCGTATGGGTATAGCACTGCTGGTTCTTCACCCAGGCGAAGGTCAGCAGCAGACCATTACCATATTCTTCCTCGTAGGTGGCTTTCAGGTTGAATAGTTGGTTGCTCTTATCCACAGCACCACGCTCGATGAGTTTATCACCTGCGAAGATGCTATAGACGATATGTACATTCTGATCCGACGAGCCCACTTGGATGGTGACAGGCTGGCCGTCGTTGGGGAACTGCGTGGCAGACTGGTAGAACCAGTCGTCGGTCTCTGTGGCGGGCACCTGGTCGTCGAGGGCGAATAGCACGAACTCACGTTCGATGCTATCATTCTCGCAGATGGCCTTGAAGATATGTTTGCCACTTTGCAATGGTGTGCTGAGGAGTGCAAACGGCGTGTTTGTATCTACCTTTTGCCAAGCACCACCGTCGATCTGGTATTGGGCCTGGGCCTTGATATCCTGTCCTGCAGCATTCAGCAGGTGGATGGTGACCACTGGTTTCTCGTCAGCCAGCATCTTCTCCTGCAGATCCACCGTCAGGGCTGTCTTGCGGTTGCCCAACGGCAGGGAGAGTTGTCCGCTGCGCGTCTCGCCAGCGACATCTGTCACGTCGGCCGTCACCACGAAGGTATAGAACATCGGGTTGGCGGTTTCTGGCAGTGTCAGGGGCAGATCGATGACGAACTGACCATTGTCGTCCGTCTTGGTCTCACCAATGGTGATCTCGTTGCCCTCATGGCCATAGCCTATGGCGCCCATGTCCCAGTAGCGGCTGTAGGACCACCACCAGAAGGCTGTACGGCGCGTAACCTTAAAGCTGACCTTTCCTCCCTGTACAGGCACCCCCGCATAACTCAAGGCCGTACCCTTGACGGCCAGCGTGTCACCAGCAGCGTAAGCCTCCTTCACCTCTGGGAATTCCACGTAGAAGGTGGGGCGCTTATATTCCTCCACACGGAAATGGTGACGCTGGTCATCCACACGGATCTGGAAGGAACCCGTCAACCCTGACGAAGGCAGCGTGAAATCCGTAGCAGCCACACCATATTCATCAGTCTCTGCCTCTTGCTCTTTAATCATCTTGTAGTTGGCATCATAGAGACGGAATGTCAATGGCTCCCGCGCACGCACCTTCTGTTCGATGCCGTTCTTCACCTGATAGGTGAGAGCCGACACATGAACCGTCTGTCCTGGACGATAGATGCCGCGATCGGTATAGATCTGAGTACGTGTCACTACCCCCTTACTGGAATAGTAGGTGTAGTCGCTATTGTCGCTCCTGTCAGGACAGGCCTTGTCGGTATCCGTATAGGCATATACGACACGACGCTGATTGGAGTGGTTCTTCATCTTGAAGATATACTCGCCCTTCTCGTCGGTTACCCCCTCATAGGTGTCATAGACGGAGTAGGTGCGGTAGTTCTTGATACGCAGATGGGCACCCGCGATGGGCTGTCCTGTACGGGCGCTGACCACCACATAGCGCTCGTCGTTGTCCGTGTTCTGGGGCTCGCTAATGACGAAGACGTCGGTGACGAAATACAGACAGCGTACTGGATCAATGCCAGATGGACTGGTAAACTCCAGCATATAGACACCGATGGGGAGTGCTGGAATCGTCAGGGCATCCTCGAAGAACTCGTAGTCCTTCTTGTCCTGATACTGACGCGTCTGCTCGTTCGCTACCTGGCCCAGCATGGTC